>JAUYDS010000121.1 GCA_030691735.1 Candidatus Aminicenantota bacterium | reverse complement strand
CCTCCGAAAATTGACCTTCCGGATGGAAGTTTTTGAGCAGGGCGAGAAAACAAAGGCCAATCTCCTCGACACGGAATTCTCCATCCCCGAAAAGAACATCACCGTCTTCGGTTTCGAGGATTCCAAAGGCAATGTCTATTTCCTCTCGTTCCGCGTGTCCGGGTGGACGCCATCACCTGGGCCGCCTCCGCCGCCTCCCCCGCCGCCGTATACGATCCCGGCGGAAGGCCCGGTGCGGGCCATCGGCGAAATCAAGCCGCCGCGGCTCATCAAGCAGGTCGATCCTATCTACCCTGAGATTGCGAGACTAGCGGGGGTCGAAGGCGTGGTGATCCTTGAAGCGGAGACGGACATCTACGGACGCGTCCGAAACACCAAGGTCCTGAGGTCGATCCCTCTGCTCGATCAGGCCGCGATCGACGCCGTGAAGCAATGGGTCTATGAACCGCTCATGATCGAGGGGAAACCGCGGGGCGGGATCTTCACCGTTACGGTCAGGTTCATGATGATGGACAAGGAAGAGATCGTGTCCGGCAAGGCCGCGGGCGGCGTCGCCGGGGGAGTCGTGGGCGGCACTTCAGGCGCTCCATTGAAGCTGGCCTCCGCCCCCGCGCCCAAATTGATCAAACAGGTCGATCCGATCTATCCGGAGGCGGCTAGAAAGGCCCGAGTCGAAGGCGTGGTCATCGTCGAAGCGACCATTGATATCTATGGCCGGGTTCAGAGCGTTAAAGTCCTCCGCTCCATCCCCCCGCTCGATCAGGCTGCCATCGACGCCGTGAAGCAGTGGGTCTATGAACCGGCCATCCTCAACGGCAAACCCATCCTGGTCTCGTTCACCGTCACGGTCCGGTTTACTTTGAAATGAAATAAAAGGGGACACATACTTTGGGGACATGTACCTTAGGGACACACTACGTTGTCCTTCGCCATAACTATTAGAAATGAAAAGAGATAGGAAGTGTCCCCAAAGGACGTGTCCCCTAGGTATGTGTCCCCAAAGTATGTGTCCCCGGAAATAGCTAGGGCAGGCCGGTCTTGGCCGGGGGCGTCAGCTTCGAATAATCCAGCTCCGATCCCAGAACGCTGTGGGGGATCGAATAGACAGCCATCAGCAGGACCGCGGCGGCCACGACCCAAACGCGGGCTTGTTTTCCCTTGCGCATCATGAACAGGGCGATGAGCCAGCCGACCATGGCGATGAGCGTCTTGTTGTCGGTCAGGTCGAAGCCGAGGGGGACGCCCGACCAGAGCACGCCGAAACTGAATTTCTGGACGAGCGGGCCGAGAATGAGTCCGCCGAGGAAGAGCAGAACGGCCGTCCATTTGGCGAAAAGGCGGTGATCGGGCTTCAGGGGAAGGGCGGCCAGCAGAGCTCCGACGCCGATGGCGACGGGGATGCAGAGCCAGAGCAGATTGGTCCCCATAATCTTGGGGATACCGACGATCTTGAAGATCGCGTAGGCCGCGCCGATCCCCGCCACGAAAAGGGCGACGCCGGGGAGGAGATTGAACTTCGGCCACAGCGGGGCCTTTCCGAAAGCGGCGAGTCCGGCCGCAGTTGAGAGAAGCATGGCCAGGAACATGACGATGACATGGGGGATGAGAACCCACGGGGGGACGACGCCTTTGAATCGGATGACGATCGGTTTGTCGCCGCTGAGGACGGCTTCCTTATCGCCTTTGACCAGGACGACCTTATAGGCCAGCTTTCCGGCGGCCGGCTGCTTCGGGAGACCGGCCGACAGCGCACCTTGTTTCCGTTCCAGGGGGACCCTGGTCCACGGATCCTGGGTCTTGTATCTCATATATTCGAGATAGCCGCCGATCTCGGAGGCCAGCCCCCGGATCTTGATCTCGCAGTCCGTGACGTTCTCCGCGCTGCGGAGCAATCGGGCCGTGACGTCCTGTCCGTCGATCGTCGCCTGGGCCCGGTAGGGGTAGGTCGGTCCCGTCAGGCGCTGATAGACCGCCGCGCCCAAGGTGATCAGCACGGCCAGAAACCATAAGAAAAATCTTTTCATCTCGACGTCCTTTCCATAAATCGGAGACGCTTAGCTTTTGATCGTCACGCCGCCCAAGATGGCTGTGGCCTTGATGAACAGGGTGGCTTTGGCTTCGGCGTCGGGGACGTTCCTGTGCTTGTCGTCGATTCCGCCCAGGATCGGGGTGCCGTCGACGACGACCCGCCAGTTGCCGGGGACCTTGATGTCGATGCCGCCCATGATGGCCGTAGCGTCGATCGCAGCTTTGCCGCCTTCCAGGCCCGCGGCGGTGAAGTCGAGCTCGAGGCCTCCCATGACGGCCGTGGCGTGTCCGCCTTTGAAATTCTGAGACTCGATCCGGCGCTTCATGCCGGAAAAGATGCAGGTCAGGTCGATGTCGTTCTCTTTGATATCGGGGAATTTTTCGGCGCTGCGGTGGCGAAAGACCGGACGGAAGAGCAGCCACAAGCCGAGGAGAATGATGCCGGCCGGCCAGATGTACTGCCAGACTTCGCGGTCGAGGATATCGAACTCCGAGAGGAGAAAGAAAGCGCCGAAAACGATGAAAAAAACCCCGGTCCCGGCCCGGCGGAAACCGCTCCCGATCAGGATGGAGAGGCCGAGGATGATGAAGATGACCGGCCAGTAGGTACCGATCATAGTGCCGAAATCGAACCCGCCCATCCGGTCCGCCAGGAACAGGGCGCCGACGATGATCAGGATCAATCCCCAGAAGATCCGGCTCTGATAATTTCTGTGTTCGGACATTGTTCCCTCCTTCATAGGCCTTCTTCATGAAAAGCTATTTATATCATAAATCAATGTCCTGTGGCGATTATAATCCCCCCTCCCCCCCTTTAGGAAAGGGGGGAAATAGTAACCCCCCTCGCCCCCCTTTCGTAAAGGGGGGTGATTCACAGCCGGCGGATGTCCATCCCGCCGCTGACCTCGAGAACGAGGCCGGTCGAGTAGGGGAAGGCCCCCGCAGCCAGTGCGGCGACGGCCTTCCCGACATCTTCCGGGAAGCCCCATCGTTTTTGAGGCACCAGGCCTTCGGCGATGAGCTTGTCGTATTTCTCCCGGACGGGCTCGGTCATGTCCGTCCGGATGATCCCCGGCCGGACCTCATAGACGTTGATGCCGGCTTCGGCGAGCCGGTCGGCGTAGAGCTTGGCGGCCATGCTCAGGGCGGCTTTGGAAACGCAGTATTCGGCCCGCGCCCTGGAAGAAACCACGGCGGATATGGAGGAGATGAAGATGATGGCCGGCTTCGCGGCCGGTTCCTTCTTGATGAGGGCGATCATTTCTTTGGCGACCCTCTGCGTCAGGAAGAAAGCCCCGCGCGCGTTGATGGACAGGACGCGGTCGTAACTTTCGGGCGTCGTCTCCAAGATGTCCCTTCGGACCTCAGGGGCGACGCCGGCGTTGTTGACGAGCACGTCGAGGCGGCCGAACTTCCGGAGGACGGACCGGAGAATGGCCTCATGATCGCCCAACGAGGCGATATCGCCGCGCAGGGGCAGGAATTCGCCGCCGAGCTTTTCCACTTCCGCCTTGACCTCGAATAGCCCGGTTTTGCGATCGCGCGGCGCATAGATGACGTCGCATCCGGCGACGGCGAATCCGCTTTTTGCCAGCTCCAGGGCGATGCCGCGGCCGATGCCCCGCCCGGCCCCCGTGATCAACGCGACGGGCTGTTTGTTCATTTGAATCTCCCCTTAGCGAATGACGCGGTCGCCGCGGAAATCGTTCCAGACGGTCTCGAACCAGGCGCCGTCCGGAGGGATCGGGCGAATGTCCACCCACTCTTTCCGGACGTTCATGTTCTCCTCCAGCGAGATCTCCAAGATCTTCCGGCTGACGAAATCTCTCGGGCCGGCCAGGGAAAATTTCCAACGGTCATCGACTCCGGAACACGGTTTCTCGCCGTTCGGGTCGAGGACGAGGTAAGAGCCCCGGCTCCCCCCTCCTTTGTCCATGTACTCCCGGATGGCTTCGAGATAGAGGGCATGGGTCAGGCAGAGGTCGAGGGTCTTGAAGGCCTGCGGAAGGAACTCGGGGCCAGGTATTTTGAGGCCGCGCTTCAATTCCGCGAATTGAGTCCAGGCCCCGCTCACGGCGATGTCCATCGCTTGCGGGTCCCGGATCTGGGCGCCGCACGCCGACATCCGCCGGCGAAATTCGTCGGCGGCCTTGTCCAGCGCCCCCGCGGTCGCCGTTTTTCCTTCGAGCATGCTTCGAGCCGTTTCTATCGTCCGCCGGATCTGGGGTTCCGCGGCGGCCAGGAATCCGTCTTCTTTCGGAGGCTTCTCCGTATAGCGTCCGGCGATAAAGGCCGCGGCACGCAGGCCGCCGACCTGTCCGGCGTTCAAGGCCGAACCGCCGGGACGGCATACGCCGTGGGTCCCGTTCACTTCGCCGACGGGGAAGAGATGTCGGATGTTCGATTCCCACCAGATACCGCCCTTGAGGCCGCCGTTGTTGTGCTGGGCGCAGACCGCAATCTCGAGATATTCCCGTTCGAGATCGATGCCGTGGTCCTTATAGACGGCGATGGCGGGCGGGTTCATTTTTTTCAGCCGTTCGATGGGCGTCGGAAGAAGGGCCTTGGACTTTTCCAGGTAAGCGAAAGCCTCCGGGCTCAAGCGGTCGAACGAGAATCGCTGGAGGGCGTCCGCGCCGGCGGGATTGCGCCGATAATCCAGGAAGACGCGCCGTCCTTTGATCATGATCTCCTGATGGACCAGGAGGTCGATCAACGACGAACCGTGATCGGCGACCTTCCGGGGGTCGAACGGCCATTGATAGCCCTTGAGGAAGATCGCCGTGGCGAGCGTTCCCATATCCGGGAAATAGTCGTTTAGGAACTCCCGCTCGTCCCGGCCGGCCCGGTCCGTCGAGAGGTACCTCGGGATGACCTGTTGATAGGTCCCCGACAGGTTCCAGCGGAATTTGAGCGAGGCCAGGCCGTATTGGGATTCGGTCAGATTGTGGCCGATCGCGCCGATCTCGAAGGCGAGCCCGTGCGAACCGGTCTGGCTTTCGGGATAGACCGAAGCCTGATAGATCCCGGCCGGGCCGCCCGTGCCGAGGATGATGTTGACGGCGTTGAAGACGACGAAGGCCGGCCGGCGGCGGCCTTTCCGCTTATCGAGGGCGAGGGCGCCGCTGACCTTTTTCTCGTTTTCCCGGCCCTCCGTCAGCAGGGCGATGACCTGGTGGGCGTCGAAGATCCTGATGCGTTTGGACCTGACGACCTCGGCCGACCGCTCGAACATGAGGCGGGAGGTGAGGGGACCCGCGGAGGTCGCCCGCTGCCGGGGATCATGGTCGGTCTTGTATCCGACGTAGGCTCCGAAACGATCATGAGGGAAGGGGACGCCGAGGCCGACGAGATGAAAGAAGGCTTCGGCCGAGCCCTGCGCTTCGCAGAGGGCGATGTCGCCGTGCATACAGCCGCCCTTGAAGAGATCCCGGGCCATCTCGCGCGATGAATCAGGCCGGTCGCCGGCCAGGGAGAGCTTATAGTAGGTCTGCTTGTCCGACCCGGCGTTGTTCGAGGTGCCGCCCCCGAATTCTTCGGTGGCCACGGCGATGTCGCGCTGTCCCCGCTCATGAAGACGGACGGCGGCATTGAGGGCCGCGGCGCCGCTGCCGATGATCAGCGTGTTCAGGGAGACGAGCGGGATTTTCATCCCGGCGATCGTGATCCGGCTCTCTTTCACGATACCCTCCGGCTCCCTTCTCAGTCGTTGGTGACGATGAAGAACGGCTTGTGGTGGAAGCTCTTGTAGGCCGGCCGAAGCCGTTCGCGGTCGTAGTATTTGTCCACATCCACGATCTTCTTCATGCTGGTCACGATGTCGATCGGGACGTCGTCGTATTCGCCGTTCTTCAGGCAGACCATGCGGCCGGCCCGATGCTCCATGACCAGGTCGAGGGCGATGTTGCCGAAGGCCATGGGCACGATGGAGTCGATGGCGTCCGGGTCGCCGCAGCGGACGAGATAGCTGAGCCTCTGGCTGATGACGTTGATCCGGTGGCCGCTGTTGTATTTGGGCGAGCAGTCCCGAAGACGGCCGGAGATGACCTCGCCGATGCCGCCCAGCTTCTTGTGCCCATACATGTCCTTTTCCTCTTCGGCGAAGATCATCTCGCCGCCCTCGAACATCGCCCCTTCCGAGACGAGGACGACGGAATAGAGGCTGGGGTTCGTCGAGCGGTCCTCGGTGAGCAGCCGGCAGAGGTGATCGACATTGAACTTGTATTCGGGGATGACGCAGCGGTTGGCCGAACCGGCCATGGTCGGAAGGAGGGCGGTGAAGCCGGCGTAGCGGCCGAAGACCTCGATGGCCAGAAACCGCTCGTGGGAGCCGGCCGTGGTCCGCAGGGCGTGGGTCATGTTGATGATGCGCGTGATGCAGGTGCTGAAGCCGATGCAATAGTCGGTCCCGGGGACGTCGTTGTCCATGGTCTTCGGGATGGCGATGATCTTGACGCCCTTGTGGTGGAGGTGGACGCCGTAGCTCAGCGTGTCGTCGCCGCCGATGGGGACGAGGTAATCGATGCCGAGGAAGTCCAGGTTCTTCAGGACCTCCTCGGTCATGTCGTTGGTTTTCTGGCCGTATTGGGTCCTGAGGTGCGTGGGGACGTTGACGTCGGGAACGTGGCTGGGCCGCGTCCGGGAGGTGTGAAGGAAGGTCCCTCCGGTCCGCCCGATGCGGTTGACGATTTCCTCGGTCAAGTGGATAAAGTGATCCTCGTGCGGCGCTTCGAGGTCCCTCTGCATTTCGATCAAGCCGGCCCAGCCGCGGCGGATGCCGATGACCTCATACCCTTCATGGAGGGCCCGGATGGTGACGGCGCGGATGGCCGGATTCAGGCCGGGCACATCGCCGCCCCCGGTGAGGATCCCGATGATCCCTTTTTTCGTTTTGATGTTCGCCATGGGCATTTCCTTCCTTCAGCGATCGTCGGTGCTTGAGCCGTCCTGGAATTGTTCCGGACCGGTGAATTCTGCCAATGACGATCGAACGCTTGGCCGTCATTATATATGAATTCCCTGCGGAAATTAAGATGCCCTTTGCGCCCCTCTGGTCGGAGAAGGAAAAGACGGAGGAGGCTTATCGGGGAAGACGATAGAGGGTTTTATCCCGGACGAGACAGCCGACCGGCCCGCCCGCCCGGAGTAGCGTGGAACAACCGGAACAGGCCAAACAAAGCTTTTTCGGGTCGAGGGCGCCTTTGTCCATTAGATCCCAGGCGAAATCGGGATAGGCATAGGCCAGGCGGCCGACGCCGATCAGGGAAGCCCCTCCGTTCGTGAGGACGCCCGCCGCGACATGGGGAAAGAAACGCCTCAGCCATGAATACCCCGTTCCGACCACGGCCAGCGAGGGGAATTCTTTTTGTAGACGGGAGGCCAGTCGGACCAGGCGCGAGACGCCGGTCAAGGGGTGTTCATCGGGGACGCTCCCGCCGCGGACGGGCTTGTCGAAAGGACGGCCGTAGTGAGGCCGATATGCGGGGATCCCGGCGGTGATGTTCAGAAGGGTGAGACCTTTCTTGGAGAGTTCCTTGACCAGAGCGACCGGCTCGGACAAGTCGGAATTCGCGGCGTCCTTTTCGTCCGTTCCGAAACCGTAGGGACAGGGAACCGAGTCATAGAGACCCAACCGGCTGGCGATGATGATGTTCGGGACCCCGGTCTTGATCTTGGCCGTCGTTTCCCGGAGGAAACGGGTCCTGTTGTCGAAGGAGCCCCCATAGCGGCTGTTCTCCCGTGAGCGCGAGGCGAGAAGCTCGGAAACGAGATATCCATGGCAGGCCTTGATATCGACTCCGTCAAAGCCGGCCTCCGCCGCCATTCCGGCCGCTCGGGCGAAGATATCTTGGAGATCGTCCAATTCCCGGTCGCTGATGAGCGGATGGTCCGGAGGGATTTTATGAAGAGGATCGAGATGGGGATTGTGCTGGGCGATGATCGGCGCCGGGGCTCCCCGAGGCTTGGAAAAACGGCCGGTATGGGTCAATTGGAGGATGAGGACCGGCGAGGGATTCCTCCCGGCTCTTTTTTGGGCGAAAGACCGGATCATTTCGACGAGACGTTTGAAAGCGTCCAGCGTTTGCTTGGAGAGAAGAAGCTGGTTCGGATTGGATCGTCCCTCTTCATGGAGCGCCGTGGCCTCGAACCAGATCAGACCGCATCCGCTCTCCGCGAACCTCCGGTACCGGCGGAAGGTGAGTTCGCCGGGCGCGCCGCCGGGGCCCGCGTCCGCCCCTTCCAAAGGATGGACGGCCAGTCGGTTGGGCAGAGTCCTGCCGGCGAGGGGGAAAGAACGAAAAAGGCCGTCGATGTCATGGGAAAAGGGGATCTCGAGACTCAGGGCGGCGATCTTGGCCAGAAATTCTTCCCTGCTTTTGAAGGCGAATCTCTCGTGCCCGCTCATCCCTCTTCGACGATCGATTGGATCGCCCTCAGGTCCCGCTCAACCCTGGATTCGCAGACTTCCGGCCAGCGGTTCCGGTCGAGGATGGCCAGTTTCTTTTTTTGGAGGAGATCTTGCGTTTCGGCGGCCATTCTCAGCAAGAGGCCGAGTTCCTGGACGGTGAGGTCCGGAAATTTGGCCAGAAAGGCCGGGTCGAAGACGGGGATGACAAAGTCGCCGCCGTGGTCTTCGATCGACAGCCTCAGATCGTGCGGCTGGGCGCTGAGGTCCTCGAAAATCGTCCGGAAATCGATCAGGCCTTGGCCGGCCTCGGCTGTAAAAGAAACCAAACCATCCCGCGTCAGGGACAGCGCTCCGTCTTTGACGTGGGTCGTCACGACCCAGGGGAGGACCCGCCGCGCGGCGGCCACGGGATCTTCGAGCATGGTCAGGACGTTCATGGTGTCCAGACAGATGCCCAGAAAATCCCCCGGCCCGGCGTCGCACATCTCGAACAGGCGGAGAAGCTCGAAGGTCGTGAACTCGAAATGCGTTTCGATGGCCAGGACGACATCGTGGTCCTTGAATGTCCGCCGCTGCGGACGCAGGCTGGCGGCCATGTCCCGCAAATACGTCTCCGTGGGCGGGGCATCCTCGCGCCAGCGCATCAGTCCGCCCGAGCAGGAACGGACCGTCCGGATGCCCATTGCCGAAGCCTGTTCGACGGCCTTCCGGTTCGAAGCGGCGATGTCCTTCGCTTTTCCGGTGATGACGTCGAACGGGATATGCTCGCCGCCGCCCCACTCCAGATAAAGGTCGTTCTCGGCGGCATATTGGGCGAGCTCCTTCAAAAGGGCTTTGTCGCCGGCCTCGGCGGGGACCTCGGAGAACTGGACGCCCGCGGCCTCGTGGATCAGAGCCCAGTCGAGGAGTTCGAAAGGATCGAGACCGAGCGGCTTGAGGCTGTACGCGTCGATCCCCACCTTGAATTTTTTCATGGGCATATTTTAGCACGGACCCGTTTTCATTGACATCGATCGCTCCTTTTTATTATAGTCGGATTTCTCATGAAGAGCCGGGGACGCGGACCGCATCCTGATGTTCGGACCGCGTCCCCATTTTTTTAGGAGGCCCCATGCGCAAACATCCGACGATCTTGAAATGGACTCTGGCCCTGGCGATCTTGGTCCTGCTGCCGCTGACAGATGCGGCGGGCCAGGCGGCGGGCAAGAAGCCGATAACCTACGAGGCCTATAACGGCTGGCGCTCGATCCAGGGCGCGCAGCTTTCGCGGGACGGCGCCTGGCTGGCCTATGCCCTGACCCCCCAGGACGGGGACGGCGAGCTGGTCGTCCGCGGTTTGAAGACGGACAAGGAATACAGGGCGGGCCGGGGCAGCGCGCCCGTCATCACGGTCGACGGCAAATTCGTCGTCTTCACCGTCCTTCCGCTCAAAGACGAGGTGGAGAAGGCCAAGAAAGAAAAGAAGAAACCCGAAGAACAGCCCAAGAACGCCCTGGGCATCATGAACCTGGCCGGCGGCGAGATCATCACGGTCGAGCGCGTCAAGAGCTACAAGATGGCCGAGGAATCGGGCGCTTTCGTGGCCTATCTTCTGGAGCCTCCGTTGAAAAAGCCCGAGGAGAAGGCCGTCGACAAGAAAGAGACCGCCGAAAAGAAGGAGCCCGCGGCCAAAGTCGAACCCGAAAAAAAAGCGCCCGCGGCGCCGGCGGCCGAAAAGAAGGAAGAGGCGACGGAGGCCAAGAAAAAGAAGGAAAAGAAGCACGAGCCCGGCACCGACCTCGTCGTCCGAGAGCTGGCCACGGGCAAGAGCGTGACCATCAACGAGGTCACGGAATACGTTTGGAACAAACCCGGCACGTGGCTGGCCTACGCCGTCATGTCTAAGAAGCCTGAAGACGACGGCGCCTTCGTCCGGAAAGCGGCCGACGGCATGACCATCGCTCTCCTCAAGGGCCAGGGCAACGCCAAAGGGTTCGCCTTCGAGGAGAAGGGAGCTCAGCTGGCGTTCATGAGCGACCGCGATGAATGGAAGAACGACGTCGGCCTCTTCAAACTCTACCATTGGGCCGAGCCGGCCGTAGCGGCCGGCGCGGTCGCATCCGGCGCGGCGAAAGGCATGCCGCAGGGGATGGTGGTCGGCGAGAACGGCGCTCTCAACTTCTCCAAGGACGGCACGAAGCTGTTCTTCGGATATGCCGCTCCCCCCAAACCCGAGCCGGCCGAGGATGCCCCCGAGCCGACCAAGGTGGACATCTGGTCCTGGACGGATGCCGATCTTCAGCCCATGCAGAAGGTCAATGCCGACCAGGAGAAGAAACGGTCCTATCGGGCCGTCATCCATCTCAAGGAAAAAAAGATCGTCGCGCTCGCGACTCCCGACATGCCGACGATCACCCTGTCCGACGACGCCAAGCTGGTCCTCGGTTCGTCCGACGTCCCGTATCGGAAGCTCGTGTCCTGGGAACAGGGATACGACGATTACTATCTCGTCAATATCATGGACGGCTCGCGGAAGAAGATCCTCGAGAAGTGTGGGAATGCCGTTTCGATTTCGCCGGGAGGGAATTTTCTTCTCTACTATGCGGACCAGGACCGGTCCTGGTATTCCTTCCGCATCCTCGACGGAAAGACCTCCAACCTGACCGCGAAGCTGGGCGTGAACTTCTTCCGGGAGGAGGCGGACACGCCGAGCGAACCCGCCCCCTATGGCAGCGGCGGTTGGACCGAGGGCGACAAGACCGTCCTCCTCTACGACCGCTACGACATCTGGGAGGTCAAGCCGGACGGGTCGGGCGGGCGGACGGCGACGGACGGCCGGGGCCGGAAGAACGAGCTCGTCTTCCGCACCATGCGTCTGGACCGGGACGAAAAGACCGTTCCGACCAAGACGCCCATCCTCCTTTCCACATCCGACGAAAAAACGAAGGCCTCCGGATATTACAAGGTCACTCTGGCGGGCCCGGCCGATCCGGCCAAAGTCGTCATGCTCGACAAGCGCTTCGGTTCCCTCCAAAAGGCCAAGAACGCCGAGACGTACATATTTACACTCTCGCGCTTCGAAGAATTCCCGAACCTCTGGCTGAGCGGTCCGGACCTGGCCGAGATGAGAAAGGTGAGCGACGCGAATCCGCAGCAGGCCCAATACGTCTGGGGCAGGTCCGAGCTCATCCATTACCTCAACGCCGACGGGGTGACGCTCGACGCGGTCCTGACCAAGCCCGAGGACTTCGATCCTTCGAAAAAGTATCCGCTGATGGTCTACATCTACGAAAAGCTGGCCCAGGGTCTACACAACTACGCCGCGCCGGGTCCCGGCACGAGCATCAATCCCGCGCGCTACGTCAGCAACGGCTACATCCTCCTCCAGCCCGACATCGTCTACGAGATCGGCTATCCCGGCTCGAGCGCGATGAAATGCGTTCTGCCGGCCATCCAAAAGGTCGTCAGTGAAGGCACCATCGATCCGAAGCGGATCGGCATCCAGGGCCACAGCTGGGGCGGGTATCAGATCACCTATATGGTCACGCAGACGGACATCTTCGCCGCCGTCCAGGCGGGCGCCTCCGTCTCCAACATGACCAGCGCCTACGGCGGCATCCGCTGGGGATCGGGCATGGTCCGCGAGTTCCAGTATGAGAAAACCCAGAGCCGGATCGGGGCGACCCTCTTCAGCCGGGCCTTGCAGTTCATCGAGAACTCGCCGGTCTTCTGGGCGGAGCGGGTCCGGACGCCGTATCTGACCATCCATAACGACGATGACGACGCCGTTCCCTGGTACCAGGGCATCGAGTTCTTCACCGCCCTGCGCCGGCTCGGGAAAGAGGCCTACATGTTCGTCTACAACGGCGAGAAGCACGGCCTGCGGGAGCGCGAGAACCAGAAACATTGGACCGTCCATATGGACGAGTTCTTCGACCATTTTCTCCTCGGCAAACCCAAACCGGAATGGATGGAGAAAGGCGTGCCCTATCTCGAGAAGGGGAAGCGCGACGTCAACCCGATGTTCAAAAAGGAAATGAAAAAATAAGAACGGGGGACTTCGTCCCCCTTTGATTGAACCGCCGCGGGGCCTGTGCTATAGTGTCGAATCGCGTGAGGGAACGACTTGAAAGGAAAGGAGCTTGGCCATGCTGAATAAACTCCAGGACGCGCTGATGGCCGGCAAAAAAGCCGACGTGGAGACGCTCGTCGACCAGGCCTTGGCCGCGGGAATCCCGACCCGGCGCATCCTGAACGAAGGCCTGATCGCGGGCATGGAAAAGCTCGGGGTGATGTTCAAGAACAACGAGGTCTTCATCCCCGAGGTCCTCGTGGCGGCCCGGGCGATGAACGCCGGATTGACCAAGCTCGAACCCTACCTGATCAAGGACAAAATAGAGCCGAAGGGCGTGGTGGTCATCGGCACGGTCAAAGGCGACCTGCACGACATCGGCAAGAACCTCGTGGCCATGATGCTCAAGGGCGCCGGCTACAAGATCGTCGACCTCGGTGCGGACGTGGCTGCGGACCGGTTCGTCGACGCCGCCCGGCAGAACAAGGCCGACGTGGTGGCCCTTTCGGCCCTCTTGACGACGACCATGATCCAGATGAAGGCCATCGTCCAGGCGGTCCAAGCGGCCGGATTGGGGGTGTCGGTGATCGTCGGCGGCGCCCCCTTGACCCAGGATTACGCGGACCAGATTGGGGCCAAAGGATATGCCCCCGACGCGGCCAGCGCCGTCGACATCGTCCATCGGCTCGTCGTCAAGTAAAGGCCGGAACGCGAGCTTTCCAGCATGCGCCGGAGCCTCCCTAAAAAGTACGATTTCTGGATCGACCTGAAGCTCGCCGCCAAGCAATAGCGCCAGCTTCTTCAGAGCGGGACGGCTACGAGGACCGCTCCGGCGAAGGCGAGAATGACCGCTGCCAGCTTGAGCGGCGTGATGCGCTCCTTTAAAAAGATCGCGGCGAGAATGAAAATGAAGATGGTGCTCATCTGATTGAGCGCCGAAGCGACCGACGCCTGCGTATATTTCATCCCTCCCATCCAGATCACCAACGACAGGTAAGACCCTAGAAAAGAGGCCGGCGCCAGGAGGCGAATGTTCCCGGCCGACCGCAGAGGACGGACGATCTCCCTCCGGGCGGGCAGGATCGCGATGGACAGGCCGACGAAGACGGCTCCGCTGGACAGACGGACGAAGCTGGCCCAGAGCAGGGAGGCGTGGCTGAGGACCGGTTTCATCAGGACGACCCCTCCGGCCGAAAAGAGCATGGACAGGACGCCGGCTCCGATCCCGGCGAGCAGCGCCCGGCGCGGGATCTGAACGCCGCTTTTCCTCTGGGTGATCAGAAAAACGGCCAGGACGATGAAGGCCACGCCGGCCGACTGGACCGGATTCATCCGCTCGCCGAGGAAGAGGATCGAGAGGCCGATGACGAACGGGACGTAGACGCAATCCACGATCGCCGTCAGCTCGGCCCCGAGCTTGTTCAGGGCGACGAACAGGAACGTATCCGCGACCGAAATCCCCAGGATCCCGCTCAAGAAAAGGAGGAGATAATAGCGGCCGGGCAGGTTTGGGAGAAAGGACTCGCCGCAGATGATCAGGGTCAGGGCGAAGAGCAGGGCGCAGAGCGCGCTCTTGAACAGATTCATCCCCAACGGATGAACGCGTCGTCCGACGATGCGGAAAAGGATGATGGCAAAAGCCCAGATCAGGGCGGACAGGACGGACAGGGTCTCCCCGAGATGGGGGAGCGAGGTCAGCGAGTCGAACAGGCTGCGCATGGAAAAGGGTCTTATAGCAGATACGGCCGGACCGGTCAAATGGCCGTTTTGCTGACCGTCGAACAGTTTTCAGACGAGGGGGACACGATACCCTGTCCCCGTCTTTTAAAACCGGATTAAACCGACCATTTCATTGTGTCCGACGGGGGCAGGGAATCATGTCCCCGAAACTGTTCGACGGTCAGGCCGTTTTGACTTTGTTTTGGCCTTTGTGTTTAATGGACGCATGCAAATTTTCGGGCTCCATTGGCTGGATTTTTCCATCATCATCGTCTATCTCCTGGCCATGTTGGCCCTCGGCCGGTGGGCGTCCCGCCGGACGAAGACCGAGGGCGATTTTTACATGGCCGGCCGCAAGCTCGGCAAGTTCTATCAGTTCTTCCTGAATTTCGGAGCCTCGACCAACGCCGACCAGGCCGTGGCCGTCTCGCGGGAGGTCTACCGCCAGGGCATCGGCGGGATGTGGATCCAATACCTGGTCCTGTTCCTGACGCCCTTCTACTGGTTCACGACGGCCTTTATGCGCCGCTCGCGGCTCCTCACCCTGGGCGATTTCTTCGCCGAGCGCTTTAAAAGCCGCTTCCTGGCCGCGGCCTTCGCCGTCTTCACCCTGGTCATGGCCTTGATCGGCGGCGGGGTGAGCTATATGGTCGCGGGGAAGATGATCCAGGCGCTCACGCCCAAGCCGGAGGCAAACTACTCGGCCGCCGAGCGCCGGAGCGTCGAGATGTTCGAGGAGTACCAGGAATTGAAAAAAATCCTGGACGCAGGGCTAACCCCCGAACAAAGGGCCCGCTACGAGGAGCTCAACGACCGGAACAAACACGGCGAGCTCCGCGCTTTTATATCCTACACCGATCCGATGGTCGTCTATCTCATTTTCGCCGTCGTCGTCAGCCTTTATACCGTCTGGGGGGGCTTTATCGCCGCGGTCTGGACCGACGTCGTCCAGGGATTTCTCATCGTCATTTTTTCGGTGATGCTCATTCCCCTCGGTCTGGCCAGGATCGGGGGATTCGCCGGGCTCCACGCCCGGGTCCCGGATTTCATGTTCAACCTCTTCGGCTCGGTGACGACCTCGGAATACGCCTGGTACACGATCCTGGCCATGATCCTGGCGAATCTGGTCTCGATCATCGCCTCGGCGCCGATGATGCAGACGGCGGGGTCGGCCAAAACCGAGAATACGGCCCGTTTCGGGATGATCATGGGCATGTATTTCAAGCGGTTCCTGATGATTTTCTGGGCCCTGACCGGGCTGCTCGCCGTGGGCTTATTCGGGGGCAAGCTCCACGATCCCGACCTGATCTGGGGGGTCATGACCCGCGAGCTCCTCTTCCCGAGCGCCGTCGGGCTCATGCTTGTCGGAATCCTGGCGGCCAACATGTCCACGTTGAGCGCCAACGCGGTCTCCTACGGGGCGCTCTTCATCCGGAACATCTACCAACCGATCGCGCCGCGCAAGACGGAGCGGCATTATCTGACGGTCGGCAAGATCGCTCTGGCCCTGACGCTCCTCGGCGGCGTCGGGACGGCCCTCTTCGTCGGCAACCTGCTCTATCTCTTCCAATATTTCATCTCCCTTCCGGCGGTGTTCGGCGCCTCGATCTGGCTGGGGTTCATCTGGCGCCGGGTGACGAAAGGAGCGGTCATCATCCAGATCTTCGCCTGCTTCACCATCTTCGCCGTGATCCCCAACGTCTTCCAGACGTGGACCTGGGCCAGGACCAATCCCGCCTTCCTCGAGGAAACGAAGCCCAAGACGGTCATTATTACGACAGGGGCATTGCGGGAGGATGTGACCGAGGGGCGGGCGGAACGTCTCGGCCAAAAGATCCGGAAAGCGTACCTGATCGAGCCGGGGGCGGTCTTTTTCGAGAAAGTGGCCCGGATCAATCCGGATGATCCCCGTTCCCCAAAGATCGGCATCGGCCGCTTCAACGCCGAGGTCTGGGTCTTGAGCTGGATCGGCATCGATTTCGCGAACTTCACCAAAGCCCAGCTGAGCGCCGCCAGGTTCTTCTTCGACGCTCTGTTCCCTTTTCTGCTCCTGTTCCTGATCAGTTTCGTGACCAGGCCGGCGCCGAAAGAAGCCTTGGACCGTTTCTTCGGCCGGATCCATACGCCCGTCCAGCCGACGCCCGAACTGGACGCCCAGGCCGTCCAGGACGCCTACGATCATCCCGACAAGTTCAGGACTCGAAAGGTCTGGCCGCGCTCCCAATGGGAGATCATGAAGCCGGGCAGGATGGACGTCATCGGGTTCGGCGGGAGCTGGGTCCTGGTCGGGATCATCATCCTTTTGCTCTGGCTCATGGTCTCGATCAAATAGCGAAGCCGGTCCATGAAGGACATCAAAGACCTTTCCTTCGACGAATGGAAGGCGGAGCTCGTCCAAATCGGCCAGCCGGCCTTTCGGGCCGGCCAGATCTTCGACTGGATCTATAAAAAAGGCGCGACCCGGTTCGAGGACATGACCAATCTGGGCCGCGATCTCCAAGAGAAGCTCGGCCGGGCGTATATCGTCGGAACGCTCGAACTGTTCGGCGTCTTCCGGTCCAAGGACCGCGCCGAAAAATACGTTTTTCGCCTTCATGACGGTCCCCGCATCGAGTCCGTGCTGATCCCGGCCGGCGGACGGGCGACCGTCTGCGTCTCGACCCAGGTCGGCTGCAAGTTCGCCTGCGCCTTCTGCGCCAGCGGCCGCCACGGGTTCGTCCGCCACCTGGCGCCCTCGGAGATCGTCGGCCAGGTCCTCTTCCTCCGCGACCATATCGATATGGCCTTGACGAACATCGTCTTCATGGGCATGGGCGAGCCGTTCGATAACTATGAGAATCTGGTCAAAGCCATCGTCATTCTCAATTCCCCGCACGGGCTGGGCATCGCGGCGCGGCGAATGACCGTTTCGACGGCGGGAATCATCCCCGGCATCGAGAGATTTAAAAAGCTCGGGCTTCAGGTCAATCTGTCGGTCTCCCTCCATGCAACGAGCGACGCCCAGCGGTCCGCGCTCATGCCGCTCAACAAAAAATACCCCCTGGGAAAGCTCCTCGCCGCCTGCGAAAATTATTTGAAGGAGGGCGGACGCAAGATCACCCTCGAATACGTCCTCCTCAAGAAGGTCAACGACACGGCCGAGGATGCCTTCCATCTGGCCCGGATCGCCGCCCGCCTGAAAGCGAAGATCAACCTGATCCCTTTCAGCCCCGTCATCGGCCTGCCCTTCGAAGTCCCGGAAGAAGGCCGCGTTCTGGATTTCCGGCGAAAGCTCGAGGACAAAGGCGTACCCGTGACGTTGCGTCATTCCAAAGGGCGGGATATCCAGGCCGCCTGCGGACAGCTAGCGCTCTTGGAAAGGAATCCCTCCGATAGACTGTTTAGGTGCGCGCCAAAATAGCCAAAGTCTCAATGTGCGGCGTGTGGGGGAAAAAATCGTAAGCGCGGACGGCCTTGATCCGATAGGCGTGACGGAACGCCCTGAGGTCCCGGGCCAGGGTCGTCGGATTGCAGGAGAGATAAATGATCGTGGGGACCGGGTGGCCAAGAAGCGCCGCCACGGTCTCCGGGTCCAGGCCTTTGCGCGGAGGGTCAAAAACCGCCGCGTCCAGTCCCTTTTCTAGCAGCCGGGGTATCCAGTCTCCGCTCGGGCCTTCGAAGATCTTGAATTGGGAGAGACCATTGAGAGCGATGTTCGTCTTCAAGAACCGGATGTTGACCGGATCGGCTTCGACGCCGTAGACCTCTTTCACGTCGCGGGCCAGGGCGATCCCGAACGTTCCCAAACCGCAGTAGAAGTCGCCGAGCCGTTCCGAGCCCTGGAACGCCGCCAGCCTTTTCATGTCCGCGATGACGATTTCCAGCATCGCCAAGTTGACCTGGAAGAACGAGCGGGCTCCGATCTGGAACCGGGCCTCGCCGACCCGTTCTTCGATCATGGGCCGGCCCCATTCCAGGATCTCCCGTAGAGACCCGCGCTGCTTTAAATAAGAAACGACGCCGGCCAAGGGAAAATGGGAGAGGAGCTTGGCCAGGATCGGATCGAGGTTCTTCGAATCGCGAACGGGCGTCCAAAACAGATTCAGGAGAAGCTCTTTGCGGCCGGCCCGGCTCTCTTTGGCCTCGACCTCTCGCAGCGAACTCAATCCTTTTTCCTCGACGATCTTGATCAAGGTTTTAAGCAGCTCGTTGATCGGCTCGGCGACGAGATGGCAGTCTTCGATCTTGACGAATTCGCTTCGCGATCCGGGCAGGTGATAAGCCAGATGGGCTTTGGCCTCCTCCCAAACGATGGATAAACGGATCTTGTTTCGATAGTGCCAGATCTCCGGGCAGGGGATGATCTCGAGTTCATTTTCAGCGGAATCCAAGGTTCCCTCCAAGATCTCCCGGAGCTGGGTCCTTTTCAGCTCGATCTGATCTTCGTAGCCGAGCGATTGGTAGGATGAGCAGGCCCGATAATGGGCGCAGAGCGGTTTGATCCGGCGTCCGGATTCTTCGAGGATGGCGACGGTTCTGGCCTCGAGGAAATTCTTTTTTCGACGGACGATCTCGGCTTCGACGAGCTCCCCGGGAAGCCCCTCGTCCGTGAAGACGACCTGGCCCTCATGAGTGGCCATGCGCCGCCCGGGATAGACGATCTTCTCGATGACGACGCGCATGGCTTAAGTTAAAGGGCGGGGAATCGTTCGTAGGTCCTCAGGTCGATCTTTCGGCCTCGACGGGCCCAGGGGACGCCCATCTCCGAGGGCAATTGGCCCGAAGCATAGCCACGTTCGAAGATCTCGTCCAGCCCCTCGACGCGGATCCTCCCTTGGCCGGGGAGACCTTCCCTGATCAATAGATCCCGCGGGACGTCGACGATTTCGGGCATCGAATCCTGCATGCCATTCACGCATAGGGTCTGGCTCATGGCCGCGTCCGGTCCGCAGACGGGCGGGGCTCCGGTTCTCACCGATCCGAAGCAGTCCCACAGCTTCTTCATGGGCTCCTGGTCAGGGCAGCCGTAGGTCTTGAGCGAGCCGTCGGACAGCCGCGCCTTGATGTCCGTGTTCCGTCCCTCGCAGAACACCGTCCCTCTCTCGAATTCACAACAAAAGATCGGGCCCCTGTCGGCCCGGGAGACGTGGCTGACGAGGAAGAGGAACTCGACGCCGGAGTCGGTCCGGCCGCGAACGGCCGCCGTGTCGAAGTTCTCGACGTCATAGGCGCGATAGAGCTCGGCTTCGATCTCGACGGGGACGGCGCTCCGGGAGATGCCGCCTCCCAGAACATAGAACATGTTGTGAAGGTCATGGGCCATGGCGTTGTTGGCCGGGCTGTCCAAGACCCAGGCACCCGCCTGGTTCCGCTTCTTTCCGGCCCAATCGTTCCGGCCATAATAAGCTTCGTCCCGCGGCCAGAGATAAAGGCATTTGTATCGGATCGGCCTCCCGAAAAGCCCGCTCCGGATGTCGGCCTTGAGGTTTTGGATCGCCGCGCTGAAGGACCACTGATACCCGATGGCGAGCCAGCGATCGGCTCCCTCCCGTGCGCGGGCCATCCGCCTGGCGTCCTGGATCGTGGCGGCCATGGGCTTTTCGCAGAGGACGTGGCTGCCGCGGTCGAGCGCCAAGCAGGTCTGGGAAGCGTGGAATTGGATGGGCGAAGAAACGATGGCGAACTCGGCCTCGCGGCGGAGATAGAAGCTTTCCAGGTCGGAATAGATCGGAATCTTCATCTCGCTCAGCCGGGCGAGCTGGGGGCATCGTTCCGGAACCGGGTCGACGGCGCCCTCGATCCTGAACTCTCCGCCTTCGATCCGCTCAAGCAAAGCTTGAACATAAACCGCTCCCATGCCTCCGATACCGCAGAGGACGATCGAGACCGGCTCGGATCGGAGATCGTTATGTTTCATTCTCGAGCAGATCGACGTCCCGAAATTCTTTCGTTTTTCTTAGATATCTCAAGGTCTTGATCTCGAAGCCCTTGAGCTTGACCTGGGTTTTCGCCCGGAGGAAAGGCATGTCCAGCTCGGTTGTCCTTTCGATTCCCGTCGGCTCGAAGAGGCGGATGATCAGGTCGTTTCCGTCCTCGGCCTTCTTGAGGGCGGGGAGCTGGACGACAGGGTCGCTGAGAACGACGCCCGGCCTGGCCTTTTTGCCCGTCCCGGGAGGGAAATAGGCGAGGGCATAAGGAACCTCGTTCTTCGCCAGCGATTCCCTGTCGATGGCGCTCAGCCGTTCGCCGGACCGTCCTCCGTTGATCCAAAAATGGAAGAGGCGTTCCCCCTGGTCGATGCGCGGGATATGGCGGTCCTGATATGACAGAGGCCGGTCTCCGGCCGGATCGGCCGAGTGGGCGGGCGAACGGAGCAGAGAGACGCGCAGCTCGCCGTTCGCGAAATCCGAGCCGTAGACGCCGTCGTTGATGATCGTCAAGGCCACCTCGTCGTCCGGGGATACGACGGCCGCCCATTTCTGGGATACGGCCTCATCGCCGTTGTCCGGCAGCGGTTCGATGCCGTAGGCCGCCTGGCCAAGACAGCGACCCTGTTCGAACCGCGTCGGCAGGGACAGTTTCAACATCTTGTCCTTCTCGTTCCAGTGGACCCTGAGCTCGACCTCGATCTCGGTCCCCGCCTTCGGAAGGAGGTATCTCAAGGCGAGGAAGGAGTGACCATAACCGAAGAGGGCTTCGACGACCGTCCGGACCTCGCCGTCCTCCACGACCCGGACCGGGGGCAGGGAAGCCTTCGACACGCCGGCGAACGCGGCCGCCGCCGCCGGATCCATGAGCGTGAATTCGCCGGCGACATCCCGGAAACGGCGAACGCTCATGCCCCACGGATCGGCGTTGTCTCCAATGACGAGGGGCTTGAAGGCGTTCGCGGCCAGAAAGTCACAGCCCCCGATCTTGAAGCGGTCGAGGAAGCCGGTCGTCGTGTTGATGAGGACGTCGAGGTCGTCGGTCTTGAAGCGGATGATCCCGCCTTCCTCGGCGATGCTCGGCCGCGGTTTTTGACCGATCTTCTCCATGCGGCAGCAGAACCTGTTCATTCGTCCCGGCTCGAGCTCCGCTGAGAACACGATCTTTTTACGCCATTCGAGGCTCAGGTTGCTCAGTTCTTTTTCCGGTTGGGAGGGGAGGGGCCGCCCTTGATGGGATATCCTGGGCAAAAGATAGCCGCCGCCGAAGTTCGGCTCGTGGTCCTCGAACTCGCAGGCGATGAGGCTCCGGATCCTGAACGGATGCGGGTTATAGACGAGGATCGGAATCTCTCCCTCTTCAGCGGGTTTCTCGCCCGCGGCGAGCGCGAAAAAGGCCTTGGCCTTGACCCGGGAACAGATCTCCAGGCCGTGGTCGAGCAGCCGGACCGCTCCCTCTTCTCCCGGCCCGATGGAGGAGCCGGGGAGGATGTCATGGAACTCGGAAAAAGCCAGGTCCCGGAGGGCTTCGGCGAGGTCGCGGTCGGGGTATTTCATCAGACCCTGAAAGGAGGCGATCGAAGCCATTTTTTCCGCGGAGAAGAGTTCGTTCTCGAGCCGCCGGTGCCCCTGTTTCACGCGAGCCATAGTCGTATAGCATCCGACGGCCCAGGGATTGAGGCCTTCGGCGAAGCGGGGCAGGGCGTTCCTCCGCGGTCCGAGCTCCTCGAAATACGCTTCGGCGGTGGAGTGGAAGATCTCGACGTCCGGGGTGGAGGCTATCAGCCCGTCCAGGTCGTCGAGATCCTTCTCCGACGCGCCGCCGCCGTGATCGCCTATCCCCCAGAGCAGGAGGCTCACCTCGCGGTCGGGGCGGGATCTCATCCAGTCTTCGACCTTGGCCCGCGCCTTCCCCCCTTGCGAGTTGTAATGGGCCTTGGCCCGAGCGGCCAGGACCTCGGAGCCGTCATAGCCGACCCAGACGAATTCATCGTTAGGCAGGGTCAGGAAGTCCGCGTCCGGGCGGCAGAAGAGGTAGGAATGATAGCCGCTCTTGGCCAGGATCTGAACGAGCCCTCGAGCGTGGCCGAACGGGTCGAGGTTGGCGGCCGTCTTGACGTCCACAGCGAATTTTTCGCGGAAATATCTTTTTCCGAGGAGGATCTGCCGGACCAAGGACTCTCCGCCGGGCATGTTGCAGTCCGGCTGCACGAACCACCCTCCCAGGATGTTCCAGCGACCGGCCGCGACCAACCCTTGGATCCTTTTGAAGAGGTCGGGTTCGAAGTCCTCGATCCATTGGTAGAGGATGGCTTCGTTATGGCAGAAGACGAAATTCTTTCGCCGCTCGCAGAAATCGGCGGCCGACCGGAAGGTGGACAGGGCTTCCCCCGCGCCCTCCGGCCATTCCCAGAGCCAGACAGGGTCGAGATGGGCGTTGCAAACGAGATGGATCCGCTTCACGGCTTCAGTTTGACGAACAGCGTAATCAGGGTATAGGCGGCGATGGCGAAAAGAACGAAGGCCAGGATGAGGAAGATCACGCGGAACGTCTTGGCTTTGAATTGATGGTGATATTTGGCGACGTAGTAGGTCAGGATGAAGTACCAGGCCAGACCTCCGATCCCGGCGGAGAGGGCGAACAGGACGGAGCTCATCGCCGTCTCGGAGACCCAATAATGACTGGTGACCGTTCCGGCGACGACGATCCAGAAGGCGTAGAGGGCCGGGTTCGAGACATAGAGGAGGACCACACCGAGCATCGGGCGGGGAGAGAACGAGGTCGATTTTTTATCGGGAATGGCTTCTTTGTAGGTCTTGGCCTGCCGGACCATGTGAAATCCCAGGACGATGAGAACGAGCGCGGCGACGACCTTCATAATCGGCAGACCGAGATAACGGTCCAGGTTGAAGGTGACCTGGGATATGCCCAGGAGAGCGATCAGGCAGTAGATCGTATCGAGCACGGCGGCGGTGAGGCCGCCCATGAAGCCGTGGAAGAAATCCCTTTTGACGGTCTGGGAGATGACGAAGACGTTGACCGGTCCGAGAGGAATGGCGGCGACGAACCCGAAGACGAGACCGATCAGGATGGGCATGATGCTACGGCGGAGTCCTCACCTCTCCTTGCTCCTAAGGCAAAATATCAGATTCGGCGCTGACGTGTCAACGATTTTCGAGATGATCGCCACTTTCTTCGATCAGCCTCCGGACGATCTCCTCGACCCCGGAGAGTGCCGCACGCACCGGCTCCGAGATCTCGAGCCCCATGGATTGCATCTTTTCGATGGAAACCGTGATCAACTCGATCCGCGGCAGTTCTCCCAGGAGTGCCGCGGTCTCGAAGAGATCGCGGAGGCCGATGTCGTGGGCCGAGAGGGACCTAGGGAAATCGGAGGCGAAGCGGGGCTGGAGGCGCGTGATCGTCCCCGGCGGCCTTCCATCCGCGGCGGCGTCGATCAGGATGACCCGTGAATACTCCTGCAGAAAAGAGAGCAGATGAAATCCGCAATGTTCCGAGCTTGTCAACAGGATAAATAGGAAAAGGTGGAGATTGACTCCCCGGCCGGGTCTGCCGTATCTTGGACATCGATGACCTCGAAGGAGCGGATGGCCGTGGCGATGGGGATGGGCATGCCCGATCGGACGCCCGTCATGTGTCAGATGAGCATCGGTCACATGCTGGTCCAGACGGGATTCTCGCCCGTGGAATTCTGGCTGTCGCGGGAGCTCTTCGCCGAAGGCTTGTTGTGGCTGCGGCGGCAATACACGTTTGATGGGATCCTCATCAGCCTGCACGGGCACGCGCCCGATTGGGAGAGAGGCATCGTCCGGGTCGCTCGCGACGCGGACCGGGAGGTCGTTTACTGGAAGGACGGCGGCCGGACGGTCTTCCCGCGGGATGACCTGCCGCTGGCTTATCCGGCCGAAGAAAGACGCTGTCCTTCGATCCAAGCCTTCGATCCGGATTCGATCGCGGAACGCCTCGATTTCATCCCCGTGTCCCAGGGTCTGCGATTCGCCATCGACCCCGAACATCCCTATGATATTTTCCCTGCGATCCAAGCCGCGGCGGGGGAGAGGTTCTCGATCCACGGCGAAGTGACCTCCCCCTTCGATTATTTCCTGGACCTGTTCGGTTTCAGCGCCGGCTTCCTGGCTTTAGCCGAAGAGCCGGACAGGTCGAAGGCCGTTCTCGACAGGCTGACCGCGGGTGTCGTCCGGATCGTCGAGGACCAGGCGCGGCTCGGACTCGACGCGATCAAGATCTCTTCGCCCTATGCCGGAGCAGGCTTCATCTCGCCCCGCCATTACCGGAAATTCATCCTGCCTTACGAGAGCCGGATCGCCCGGGCCGGCCGGGACCTCGGCGTTCCAGTCTATCTCCATACCTGCGGAGCGATCCATGACCGGCTGGAGCTGATGGTCGAGGCCGGCGTTTCGGGCATCGAATGTCTCGACCCCCCTCCGCTCGGCAATGTCGAGCTGGGGGACGCCAAGTCCCGCATCGGCCGGACGATCTTCATCAAGGGGAACATCGACCCGGTCCATACTTTGCTATCCGGGCCCCGCGAGAGGATCGAGGCCGACGTTCGGAGCCGGCTGGCTATAGGACAGGCGGGCGGCGGGTTCATCCTCAGCACGGCCTGTTCGATAGCGCCCCGCACCCCGCGCGCCCATGTCGAGATCCTGTCCCGGCTGGCCGCCGAAACGGCCCACCCCGCCGGCTGAAAAAAATTATATAGAACCTATTGACTTTATAAATTTGATAGTCTATAATACACTCATTCCTGCTGCGCTGGCTGGGCAGGCTAACCCTCCTTGTTACCCCCTTTAGCTTAATTCCCTGAAACAGCCAGCACTTCTTCTTTCAGGCCGGCCGCTCTTTTGTTCCGGGCATGGTCGTACCCACAGCTTTGACATCCGGCGGATTTGTGTGTCACGATGCGAAAAAGAAAGGAGGGCCAATGAAAAAAATCGGCGCTCTGTGTTTCATGGTCTTGTCTTTGTCGATGGCCTCCGGCGCCGCGATTCGCCTGGGGATTTCCAGCAGCTACGCCAAACATCTCGAATCCAATTTCGGGAACGGTCTGGCCCCGGGATTCTCGCTGGCCTACGACGTGACGCCGATGTTCGCTGTCGAGGTCAGAGGCGCCCTGTTCGCCTCCACCGTGACGGGCTCGACAACGAGCCTGAGCCAGGGGAAAATGACGATGGTCCCGGTGGAAATTGCGGTGGTGGCCCGGTTCGGCGCGGGCAAAAAACTGGTCCCCTATGCTGTGGTCGGCGGCGGGTATGGCCTTCATTCCTTCAAATTGGATTCCCAGATCGTGAACGACTGGAGCAATTTGGGCCTGACGCTTTCGGAATCCATAAAGAAAGGGGCGACCATCCTGATCGGAGCGGGCCTGGATTATGCGCTTAAAACCGGACCGAAGCCGGGACAGGGGATCTTTTTGAACTTCGAAGCCCGCTACTTGATGGGGAAGACGGATGGATCCTGGAGCTTGACGGATAACGCCAGCCAGGAGAAAGCCACAGGGGTCCTGGGGGGACTGAAACTGGATTCCCTCCTGATCGGCCTGGGCGTGAAATATGGCTTTTAAAAGGAACGATCCCATGAAAAAGCAAAAATTCAATCTTCTCTTCGTGGTTTTTTGCGCCGCGGTCTTTGGGCTGATCCTGTTCGCGCCCACGAAGGCCAGCCTTCAGGTCACGCGTCCCGATATTCCGGGGCCCGTCGATCTGCGCGGCGTCGAGATGGTCAAGGATGTCCTGAATCCGAAGATCGAATACGCCCTCGGCAAGCTCTATCATATCTATCGCACGGAGGGCGCCGACAAAGCCCGGGAATTCGCCGGACAACGGGATATCGATCTCGACGAGAACGGGGTCTGCGTCGTCGCCGAAGCGGTGATCCAGAACGCTTCCCTTGGCCTTTACCTTGAAGCTTCGATCGTGAAATTCCAGGTCCAGGCGTTGGGCGGAAAGATCGAAACGACCTATCAGAATCTCGTCCAGAGCCGCCTGCCGATCCCCTCCCTCGAGGCGCTGTCGGCGAACCCCGCGGTCAAGTTCGTCCGGCTGCCGCTCAAAGCGGCCCCGATGGCCGAGATCGTCTCGGAAGGCGTGGCCGTGACGGGCGCCGATCTGTGGCAGAGCATCGCGGCGTATCGAAACACCGGCGGGCCGAACGTCTGTGTCCTCGACGCCGGTTTCAAGGGATATAAGGATTTGTTGGGAACCGAACTGCCCGCCAGCGTGACCACGAAATCGTTCCGGGCGGACGGGAACCTCGAGGCCGACGTGCATGGCGCGGCCTGCGCCGAGATCGTTCACGACATGGCCCCGAACGCGAACCTCTGGCTGGTGAATTTCGGGACCGACGTGGAACAGCACAACGCCGTGGATTACATCATCAGCCAGGGCGTCAAGGTCATCTCCTATTCCATGGGCTGGTGGAACGCGGGCGACGGCAAGGGGACCGGGCCGATCTGTGCGGACGTTGAAAAAGCGAAGGCCGCGGGGATCCTGTGGTCCAGTTCCGCCGGCAACGCGGCGGAGACCCATTGGGAAGGGACATTCACCGACGCGGACAACGACGGCTGGCTGGATTTCGCGTCCGGCGATGAGATCTTATCCTGGTGGGTGCCGGCTTACACCTTGACGGCCGTCTTTATCAACTGGGACGACTGGGGCAATTGGAACGGTTCGACCTACAGCGGATCCAACCAGGATTACAACGCGACGCTCTATTATTATTATGGTGGAACGTGGAGAGCGGCGGCCTCGTCGATAGGCCTGCAGTCGGGATCGCAGTGGCCGACGGAAGACATCGGGTATTGGTATGCCACCAGCGGCCGCTATTGGGGGGTCGGTATCAAGAAATTTGCCGCGACGAGAAACTGCAAGATCGAGGTTTTCGCTTACGGCAATTCCGGGGCCGTCGAATACAACGTGCCGCAGGGGAGCCTGCTCAGCCCGGCCGATTCGCCCTCGGCCATCACCGTGGGGGCGACGGACTGGCAGGATGATTCGTATCATTATTACAGTTCGCAGGGCCCGACCCATGACGGACGAACCAAACCCGACTTCAGCGCGCCGTCCGGGGTTTCGACGGTCACCTATGGCGCCACTGCGAGCCCGGTCATGGGGAAGGGGACGGCCCTCAACGCTCCCGCCGCATTCTATGGGACGTCCGCATCGGCGCCCTGCATGGCGGGAGCTCTGGCCCTGCTCTTGGAAAAGACCCCCTATAGCGCCGCTCAGGTTCGTAATATCCTGAACGCAAGGGCCTTGGACCTGGGCGATCCGGGCGAGGATAACAAGTTCGGCAAGGGGCGGTTGAATTTAAAAAAGAAATAGACCGGGTCCGCTCTCGGCGGGAGGGGATGGATTCCGGTTCCGGTCCCACACTTAAAGATTTGCCTCCTTGGCGGGAGCAAGGAACCGGGGAGCGGATCATGAGATCCACCCCCCGGAGGAAGAGCCGAAAAACCAGCCTCAAGAGGAAGCCTCCTCGGAGATTCGTGTTGACTTCCATCCTTATTAAAACTAACATTCCTCCAGATCTTCGATTTATGCTGTATCTTTCTTTCTTTCAAATCCATTTCATGAGGGAGGATTCATGAGGTCTTTCAAACGCTTTTACGTCCTTTTGTTCTTTGCCTTAGCTCTGGCGCTCGTCGCCTTCACGGCGGCGCAGACGAAGGCCCCGGCGGCCCAGAAGAAGATCGAAAACACCGACCCGGCTCAGCGCCTCAAATGGTACGACCAGCATCAGGCCATGAAGGCCCAGACGCCGTTCAAAGACATGAAATGGCGCTTCATCGGGCCGGACATCATCGGCGGCCGCTGCGTCGACGTGGCCGTGCCTAAGGGAAGTCGGAACATCATCTATGTCGCCTCAGCGGTCGGCGGCCTCTGGAAAACGGAGAACACCGGCATCACTTGGGAATGCCTGACGAACGAGCTTCCGACGATGTCGTCGGGGGACATCGATATCGCCGAGTCCGACCCGAACGTGATTTACTACGGGACGGGCGAGGCGAATATCTTCCGGGCCTCGATGGCCGGCACGGGCGTCTATAAATCCACGGACGCGGGAAAGACCTGGCAGCACGTCGGTCTTCTCGGAACGTATACGATCGGCCGCATTCGTATCCATCCGACCAATCCCGACATCGTCTACGTCGCGGCCTCGGGCCACGAATGGACCTATAGCCCCGACCGCGGGGTTTACAAGACCGCGGATGGCGGCAAAACGTGGCAGAAGGTCCTCTATATCAACGAGAAGATCGGGGCCGTCGACCTGGTCATGGACCCCAAAAATCCCGACGTCCTCATCGCCTCGATGTGCCACCGCATCCGCCTGCGCTGGAGCGATCCCGTTCCCGAGCCTGAGGACGGTTTGTTCAAGACGACCGACGGCGGCAAGACCTGGAAGCCCGCCAACGTCGGCCTTCCCGACACCAAGTTCACCGGCCGCATCGGCCTTGACCTGTGTTTGGCCAAACCCAACGTCGTGTACGCTTATGTGGACAATCACACCCCGGTGCGTGAGCCCGCGCCCGGAGACCGCGATTCCTACGGCCGTCCCAGGACCTTTCCCGATTACGCCGGCGCCGAAGTCTACCGCAGCGACGACCAGGGCGGGACGTGGACGAAGGTCAGCCCTTCGGACAGAAATATGGAGCGGTTCGGAGGGACCTACGGCTGGGTCTTCGGACAGATCCGCGTCGATCCCAGCGACGACAACACGGTCTATCTCATGGGCCTCGGCTTGTCCAAGTCTTCCGACGGCGGCAAATCGTTCCGAGGTTTGAACTATGAAGGATTGCACGGCGACCACCATGGACTGTGGATCGACCCGACCGACTCGAACTACATCATCAACGTCAACGACGGCGGCGCCAACGCCTCTTACGACGGCGGCAAGTCCTGGCGCGATTTCCATAAAGGCATCCCGTCCATTCAGTTCTACAACGTCACGGTCGACATGAACAAGCCGTTCATCGTTTACGGCTCGGTCCAGGACCAGGGGACGATGCGCGGGCTCGGCGTCGGCCCGGCCCAGCCGCAGACGGGGCGGCGCTTCCGCGGCCAAGGAGTCCGTTGGGAAACGGCTCCCGGCGGCGAAGGCACCATCATCGCTGTCGATCCGACCAATCCCAACGTCGAATACGCCTCATCGTTTTATGGAAGGCTCAGGCGCTCGGAATACAAGGACGGTCAATGGACGAGCAAGGACATCTATCCGAAAGCGGGCTCGGGCGAACCTGAATACCGAGGCCAGTGGCTGGCGCCGACGATCTTGTCCCCGCATGACTCCAACGTCGTCTACCACGGTTTCCAGTTCGTCTTCCGCTCCAAGGACAAGGGCGAAAGCTGGGAGAAGATCAGCTCCGACCTGACCAATAACGACCCGCAGAAACAGGGCAAACTGCCCTACGCCATCAGCTACGCCGCGTTGACGGCGCTTTCCGAATCGCCGCTCAAAGCCGGCGTCCTTTACGCGGGAACCGACGACGGCCGGGTCCACGTCACGTCGGACGGCGGCGCGAAATGGACCGAGATCACGGCCGGGCTGCCCTATAACAAGCATGTCTGGTGCATCACGGCCTCGAAATACGACGCGGGGACGGTCTATGTCTCCTTGATCGGCCGTCACGACGACGATTTCAATCCCTATCTCTTCAAATCCGCGGATTACGGAAAAACCTGGACGAGCATCGCCGCCAATCTGCCCGGCGGGCCGACGAACGTCATCCGGGAAGACACCAAAAAGAGCAACGTGCTCTACTGCGGCACGGACATTGGCGCGTACGTGACCACGGACGGGGCCAAGACCTGGACCGTCCTGGGCGGCGGTCTGCCCAACGTGGCCGTCTGGGACCTCCAGATCCATCCGCGGGACAACGTCATCGTCATCGCCACCAACGGCCGCGGCATGTGGATCATCGACGACGCCTCGCCGGTGCAGAAGTAAACGTCGATATCAGATCCGATCCCATCGTTTGATAGAGGCAGCGGGCGCGGGAATGGGATGATCAAGCAGATCAAGGGAGGCCCGTATGAGAAGCGACGGGGCGAGGACGCCGCCCGAAGAGACGACGGAAATCCGGAGACAACGCAAGAACCCTAGGCTCAAAATCAGGATCCGCGAATACCGATCGTCCGACCTGGCCCAGATGCTCGAGCTCGTCCGGGAGCTCGAGGTCGAGCTCGCTGAAAGATTTCCGGACGTCCAGATCAAGACGAGCGTCGACGAATACGCCGAGCGTTTTCTCAAACCGGGCACGAAATACAAGACCTTCGTCGCCGAGGTCAAAAGAAAAGTCGTCGGCTACCTCATCGGCTATCCTTCGCTGGGCGCGCCGGAGGTCGATAACATGTACGATATCCTGCCCGTTTCTCCGGGCTGGACGCCCCCCGAGTTCTACCTTCAGATCACGTTCGTCTCCCGGCCTTGTCGGAATCGCGGGATCTCCAAGGCGCTCCATAAAAAGACGATCGAATACGCTCATCGGCAGGGCCATCGCGAGGTCTATGCCTGCATCGCGAAATGGAACCTGCCGGAGATCTGCGTCATCAGCTCTTTTGATTTCGTCAAAAAAGACCTCGGCTATCGTTACCGGATGACGCTGAAGTTCTGATCGCCCGACCGGATCATTTCCCTCTTTTTGGGCCGAATCGCCGAAATTGTCAATGCGGCTTCATTTTTCATATAATGCGGACGTGCGTGAGCCGAAGGCCCTGACCCCGATGATGGAGCAATATTTCCGGATCAAAAAAGACCTCCAGGACACGCTCTTGTTCTTCCGGCTCGGCGATTTCTACGAGATGTTTTATGACGACGCCAAGATCGGATCGCAGGTCCTCGAGATCGCTCTGACCTCGAGGCAGAAAGTCCCGATGTGCGGCGTGCCGTATCACGCCGTGAACTCCTACCTGGCCAAGCTCCTCAAACGCGGTTACAAAGTGGCCGTCTGCGAGCAGGTCGAAGACCCACGGACGGCCAAGGGCGTCGTCAAGCGCGAGGTCATCAAGGTCCTGACACCGGGAACGGCGGTGGAGGTCGACCTCGAGGACGCCAAGGACAGCGTCTTCATCGCCGCGCTGGCGCTGGAGGAAGCGGGCTGGGGGCTGGCCCTCATCGATCTCGCCTCCGGCGAGATGCGGGTGACGGAGCGGGACGGGCCGGAACGCAAGGCCCTCGTCGACGAGCTCTTTAAGGCCGCGCCGAAAGAGATCGTTTTCCCCGAGGGCGGGGAAGAGGATCTCGCCCGGCTCCTGGCCGGGACCGACCTGAAGTCCGTGCTCAGGAGTCCGCTCGAGGCCTGGGCCTTCGATCCCGCCCAGGCCCGGCATCACCTGCTCGACCATTTCAAGGTCCGGTCTTTGGCCGGCTTCGGCATCGAAGACAAGCCGCGGGCCGTCTCGGCCGGCGGCGCCTTATTGTCCTATATAAAAAAGGTACGCAAGGATTCGCTCGCTCTCGTCCATAAGATCTCGTTCCTCCACGCGTCCGACCGCATGGTCCTCGACACCTCCTCCATCCGGAACCTCGAATTGATCAAAAATCTCCGGGACGGGCGCGTCGATGATTCCCTTCTCGACATCATCGACTTCACCGTCACGCCGATGGGCGGCCGGCGGCTCCGGAGCCGCCTCCTTCAGCCTCTGCTGGATGAAAAGGCCATCGGCCGGCGCCTGGACGGCGTCGAAGAGCTTCTCGAGGCCACCATCACCCGTCAGGAAATTCGGGACGCATTGAAGGCCATCCTGGACCTGGAGCGCCTGACCGGAAAGATCTCGCTCGCCGCGGCCCATCCGCGCGACCTGGTCTCTTTGAAACGTTCCCTCCAACCGCTGCCGCGGATCTTGCCGCTTCTCGCCCCGCTCCGGTCCGCCCTTCTTATAGAGATCAGGATGCGCTGGGACAGCGCCGAGGACCTCGCCGCTTTCATCGACGGCGCCATCCTGGAGGAACCGGCCTTCCTCCTGACCGAAGGCGGCATCCTCAAGGACGGCTTCCATCCGGAGCTCGACGAGTTCCGCTCGATCAGCCGCTCGGGAAAATCGTTCATCTCCATGCTCGAAAAGCAGGAGCGCGAACGGACCGGCATCTCCTCGCTCAAGGTCCGCTATAACAAGGTCTTCGGCTACTACATCGAGGTCACGAAATCCAATCTTCGCCAGGTCCCGGCGGATTATATCCGCAAGCAGACGCTCGTCGGGTCCGAGCGGTTCCTCACCCCCGAACTCAAAGAGTATGAGGAGAAGGTCCTCCAGGCCGAGGAGCGCATCGGCGAGCTGGAACATAAGCTTTTTTTGGAGGTCCGGGACAAGGTCGCCCTGGAAACCCCGCGCCTTCAGAGGATCGCCGTCGATATCGCCCGGCTCGATGTCCTGGCCGGCCTGGCCGAGCTGGCCTCGCGGCGAAAATATGTCCGGCCCGTCGTGAACTCGGCCGATGTCATCAAGATCAAGGACGGCCGTCACCCGGTCATCGAGGTGACCAACGAGGACGCCTTCATTCCCAACGACGCCACCCTCGACCGCGAGGACGACCAGATCCTGATCATTACCGGCCCCAATATGGGCGGAAAGTCCACCTACCTGCGCCAGGTCGCGCTTATCACCATCCTGGCCCAGATGGGATCGTTCGTTCCCGCCGGGGAGGCGGTGATCGGCGTCGTCGACCGGATCTTCACCCGCATCGGGGCGATGGATTTTCTGACCGTCGGCCAGTCCACGTTCATGGTCGAGATGCTCGAGACCGCGTCCATCCTCAACAACGCCACCCCCCGGAGCCTGATCCTGCTGGATGAGATCGGTCGGGGGACCAGCACCTTCGATGGGCTGAGCATCGCTTGGGCCGTCGCCGAATTCCTTCACGAGAACGAGGGCGTCCGGGCCAAGACGCTATTCGCCACCCATTACCACGAGCTGACCGAGATGTCCTTGACCCTGAAGCGGATCAAGAACTTTCATGTCGCGGTCAAGGAATGGAAGGACGAGATCATCTTCCTCCGCAAGATCGTCGCCGGCCCGTCCGACCAAAGCTACGGCATCCATGTCGCGAAGCTCGCCGGCATCCCGCGGGACGTCTTGACTCGGGCCCGCGAGATCCTGTTCAATCTGGAGAACCAGGAACTGGACGAGGCCGGCCAGCCCCGCCTCGCCTACCGGACTCCCAAGAAAAGGGACAAAGCCCAGCAGTTTTTATTTCGCGAGGACCGGGATCAGGAGATCCTCCAAGAGATCAAGGAGGAGCTGAAAACGTGCGATGTCGCGGCCTTGACCCCCATAGCCGCTTTGAATCTTCTCCATCGTCTGGTGGAGAAGCTGCGTCAATAACCGTCCGATTCGTCCTCGGCCCCGAATTCGCCCTCTTCGTCTTCCTCTTCTTCGAAATCCTCTTCGAATTCGCGGTCGTCCTCACAGGGAGCTTCACCGTCCTCCTCCTTGCGCTGTTCGATCGCCGACTCGAATTCGTCCTTGTCCTCGAACCGGCGCAGGTAGTTGGCGGTCGAATCGCTGTACACGAGCTCGAGGTTGTCGTCCTCGATCTGGCAGAACACGGACATGCTGTGGCCGGTCTGCAGATTGCCGATGGTCTCGATCGTCTTCGCTTTCTTTTTGATCGCGTCCAGGGTTATCCAACTCGTGATCTCGATCTCTTCCATGAGCAAAACTCCCAATTCAGAAAATAGCTATTTTTCGCCAATTGTCAAGAGAAAAGAGGGGGGACAACCGCCCCTGCGCCGTCCCCCAAAAAAGAGTGAGGATAAAACCGTCGCTCTTGACAATCGCCCGCGCGGAACTTATTTTTTAGCGTATCGATACGGTTTACGGAGCCCGGCCTCTGAAGAGAACGATCCAGCAGGAGATCCAGAATCCCTTGGCCATGAAGATCCTCGGCGGTGAATTCAAGGAGGGAGACGTGGTCCGGTTCGAGGTGAACGCGAAGAACGAATTCCTCTTCACGAAGAAATGACGATATATCGATAAAGCCTAGCTAAAATATAGGATTTGACAAGTCGCTGAATTTTATGTAAATAGAGGGAATCTTTTAACCCAGGAGGAAAATGATGAAAAGCAGATTGTTTTTCTTGTTTTTCTTTTGGGCACGGTCCCCGGTACTCTCTGGCGGGCTTTGGGTCCGCTGATCACATAAAAAGATGAAGGAGGTATCCATGAAAAAAGTCCTGATCGTTGCACTTCTTGTGCTCGGTATCGTCACGGCGTCCTCTGCGACCCTTGTGACGAACATGAACCAAAGCGCCCTCTATCTCCGCCTGCTCTCGCGCAACGCCTCGACCGACGTGGACGCCGTGTACTACAACCCGGCCGGCCTCGTCCTCCTCAAGGACGGTTGGCACTTCGGGCTGAATAACCAGACGGTGTTTCAGACCAAGACCATCGCTAACGACTTCCTGTTCCTCAATGCCCACTCGTACGAAGGCAAGGTCAACGTGCCGTTCTTCCCGGACGTCTACGTCGTCTATAAGAAGAACAAACTCGCTTTCTCGTTCGGCGTCGGGCCCAGTGCCGGCGGCGGAACGGCCGACTTTAGCAAGGGTCTGCCCTCATTCGAGTGGCAGTTCGCCGCCCTGCCGGCTTTGATCAGCGGGATGGGGATCCCGACTACGAAGTACTCGACGGACATCGCCTTCAAGGGCAGCTCCATTTATCTCGGTTTCCAATTCAACGTCTCCTACGCCCTGTCGGACAGCATCTCGGCCGCCCTCGGGGCTCGCTACGTCTCGGCCAAGAACACCTATGAAGGCCACATTAATAATGTCATGGTCAACCCGACCTTCGCTCCCTATGGATTCACCGGAGCCATGATCTCCGCGAAGACGTTCTTCACTACCATCGGCCAGACCGCCTATGCGGCCTTGATGGCCGACAAGGCCGTCGAAGCCGAACAGACGGCCCTGGGGATCACGCCCGTCATGAGCCTGAATTTCCGGCCCGCCGCGGGTCTGGATGTCGCGGTCAAGTACGAGTTCAGGACGAAGCTTGAATTCACGAACAAAACGACCAAGGATGACATCAACATGTTCCCGAACGGCGCGAAGTCGCGGAGCGACGTGCCCGCGTTCTTCTCGATCGGAGCGGGCTATGAGATCATGCCCGAGCTCCGGGCCACGGCCTCCTTCAACTACTTCTTCGACAAGAACGCCCACTGGGACGGCCGCGAAAAATTCGTCAACTCCAACTCGTACGACTTCGCCCTCGGCGTCGAATACGACGTCTCCCAGGCCCTCGTCCTCAGCGCGGGCTACCTGATAACCCAATTCGATCTCGCCTCCGGGTACCAGTCCGACATTGCCCACGACATGGGGGCCAACACGTTCGGATGCGGCGCCCGGATCAAGATCAGCCCTTCGTTCGACGTCGACCTCGGGGTCATGGTCCCGAGCTACAAAACCGACCAGAAGGTGATCTCCTACGTCACCTCGTCCGGCACCAACCTGGGGACTTACGAGGAGCGCTACTCCCGGACGACCTTTGCCTTTGCGGTGGGCCTGAACTTCCACCTGTGATCCGAACCGACCGGGCCCCGGGTGACCGGGGCCCGGTCGTATAAGAAGAGAAGATCCGGAAACGGTCTTGCTCCCGACTCGGGTTTTTAACGCCGTTTCCTCGCCGCCCCTCTCGGCGGCGAAGTCTTAGGTCGACGCGGCGACAGGGTGGCCCCCGGCCGCCTGGGGAACCAGTCCCGTCGGTTCCCCCCTCGGCCAAGCCGAGGGGACCCCCCTCCGCTATGGGGGCCTCAGGGCCACCACTGCCGTCGCGTCCCTTTATTCCGGGGACACTTGCCATAATTCTAATCGTATGGCTAAGTGTCTATGGAGATATTGGGATTTCTTAAATAATTATGGTTGATGTCCCCGGAAAAGAGGGCAGAAATATCGCTTATTTGGCTTGGGGTGGGGGAATGGCGAGGGACGGAATCGAACCGCCGACGCAGGGATTTTCAGTCCCTCGCTCTACCGACTGAGCTACCTCGCCAGGGATGATCCCGGCGCCGCCGGAATCGCGTTATAGTATATTTTTCGCTGGTGGGGTTGTCAAATATTAAGTTCGATTTGAATAAGGCGATTCTCTATCTTTTGTAGAAAAGGCCACCCTCCGAACCTTGAGGCGATCGGAGGGTGGCCTACGAAATGACCGAGGAGTAGTTATCCTATCGGCTCACCATTTTTTGCCGAGGCCGGGCGACGCGGGACTCTTAAAATACAGGCCATGGAAGCCAGCGCACGAATCATTGTTGATTTCTTGAACGATGGCAAAATCTCCCCATATTGTCGGTCCGATTAAAGTTCCATTAGGAGCTGCCCAAAAATCCACCTCTTCTTGTACCCCATCGTAGTTCCAATCATAAAAACTCCGGACGATGTGGCCATTTTTTGGCGCCGCGATAATTTTTACGAAATAGGTCCAATGGCATTCGTTTCCGCTGGCGTCGGTATACGTTCCTGATTGATGGTTTGTTTCCCATGCTCCGGAGCCTATATATGTTCCGCCAAAATCATCCGGCCTATCTAACAGTCCATCTTTGTTGCAATCTTGATTCGAGAGCCATTCATCATTCCATTTCATCGAAACTGTTGTATCTCTGTATGGCCAGTACCATTTTGAAGCAGCGTCAGGATATTTTTCTAAATATGCGGCCGTGTCACCCTCGTAGGGCGGAAATCCATCTCGACCCAGATAAGCATTAGCATAGTAGCCAATAAAAAGATGAGCTTGATAGTTATATCCAAATATGTCAAAGCCGGTTTTAATAGGCTGCCCTGCAAGAAAATGGGAACTCGTGTAAACAAGGATTCCATCCTGAATCGTCGTGCATTTCTGTTTCTGCGCCGATGCGTCGTGCGTCGTGATACCGACGAAAAACGCCACAAGAGCCAACATCGTAACGCCGATCATTAATTTTTTCATTGTGATTCCTCCTTATTTTTTTATTTTCCCATGCCCCGCAGACTTATCGCTTTTCCAAGGCACCACCTCCTTCTTTGGGCAAACGAGGGCCACAAATGAAAAAAATGACCCCTTTTTCCGGAATATCCAAAGCCCTCTTCCTTAAATGAGGAATATCTTAAAGGCTGTTTGCCCCTAATCCCTATTGCCTGTGTATTATTTACATTATAGAGCCGAGGCCGTTCTGTCAAGATGTTATTTTCTTTGAATCTTTTCCATTTTGTGTGGATCGAGATAAGAAAAGATTCCGAAACGGCCGAAGCGACCATGGAGGGTTTAGCTTTTTCGAGCCGTCCTTCAACAAGCCGCCCGATTTTGTTAGAATAAGCGCGGACCGGGGTCCCGACCATGAAGATCGCTGCGTTACTCCCACACGTCGAGGTCTTCGGCGGCGTCCGCCGCTATCTCGAGCTGGGCAACGAATTCGTCCGACGCGGCCATTCCTTTGTCCTCTTCCATCCGCAGGGGAGCAGGCCGGAATGGCTGGATTTCCAGGGCGAGACCAGGCCGTTCTCTTCGCTCGGAGATGAGCCCTTCGATGTGGCGATCTGCAGCGAATATTCCATCCTGCCCCAGTTCGAGAGCCTCCGGGCAGCCTCGAAATATTTCTACTTTGTCCTCGAAGGCCACAAAAAGGAAAAAGAGGTCGTCCGGCGGAACTTTACGTTCCTCGGGAATTCCGAGGGGATTTGCCGGCGGATGGAGCGCAGGTACGGGATCCTCTGTCACCGGGCACCGGGCGGAATCAACACGCGCATTTTCCATCCCGCCCTGGATAAGCCCGCGCACGAAACGCTCAACATCCTCTGCTACGGCCGGATCTACAAGCGGCGCAAAGGCGTCCGGCACGTCATCCGGGCCGTCGAATCGCTCTATTCGGAATTTCCCCGCCTGCGGCTCGTCTTCTTCGACACGCTGGTCGGCGCCGACCGGCGCGATCCGCGCCCCCTGATCAAGAGCGAGGTTCCCCACGATTTCTATCTCAACCTGCCCCAGGACCGGATGGCCTGGCTTTTCGCCCAGGCCGATATCTACGTCGGCGCCGAGACGCGGGCGGGCTGGTCGAACACCTCGGCCGAGGCCATGGCCTGCCGCCTGCCGGTCATCTGCACCAAATCCGGGACGCGGGACTTTGCTTTTCACAACCGGACCGCGCTCGTCGTGCCCTTCCCCCATCCGTTCTTCCTCCGGCGGGAAATCCGCCGTCTGATCGAGGATCCGCCGCTTCGAGAGCGGCTGGCCGCCGCCGGATACGACAAAATCAGGGAATTCACCTGGGCGGCCCTGGCCGATAAATTGCTCTGGATATTTGCTAAGGAAAAAGACTAAGATCCCTCCGAGCCCCCCAAAAAATGAAGCAGGGCAAGTGGTGCGGTTGATGCCCCTTCTGCCCGCAGCGGAAGGGACCCACTGGGGGCTGGGTGGAGCGAGGAGGGAAGGGGCGCAGCCGCGACAGGCCCCGCCCACCTTCAATTGAACAAAGTCAGCCCTTATGTTATTCTTAGCCGTCGGAGGACGACGGGAATGGACGAAAACCTTTTAAAGGAACTCCTGCTCAAGGAGAACGCCGAATTCCGCCGACTGCACCAGGAGCACCAGCGGCATGAAGTCCGGCTGGCCGTCCTCAAGGACAAGCCCTTCCTCTCCGATGAGGAGCGGCTCGAGGAAAAAGAACTAAAAAAGAAAAAACTAGCCCTCAAGGATATGATGTACGGAATCATGAAGGACTTCCGAAATCCCCTCTGAACCGGCTCGCCATGGCGACGAAGAAAAAATTCAAGTTGGCCCTGATCGGGACGGACTCTCTGCGCGGTCGGGAGATCAAGAACACCCTCGGGCAGAAAAAGATCGGGGCGTTCGACCTCGAATTCTACGACCCGGAGGTCAAAGAAGAGTACAGCAAGCTGACGGAGTTCAAGAAGGAGCCGAAGGTCATCCACGGCACGAGCGGCGACTTCCTCAAGGGGACGGACCTCCTTTTTCTGGCCTCCGACGGCGGTCGGGGCCCCGGGCTTTGCCCGGGGGTCCACTTCCGCCGCGAAGGCTCGTCCCTTGACCCGGAGACGAACCGGGCCTTCGGCCTCCGCGCGCTTGAACAGGGCTGCCGGGCCATCGAGCTCGACCGGGACGCCGACATCACCGCCTTCGAGGCGATCTTCCGCAAAGCGGCGGCCTTCAAACTGACGGCGTTCCGCGAATCCTGTTCGGCCTCGTCCATCACGGTCTCGGGCAAGGACGAGATCTTTGTCGGCCGGATCAAGAAGGAGGAATCCGGCCAGCGGACCTTCTGGATCTGGCTGGTCGCCGATAATGTCACCCGCGGCTCGGCCGTGAACGCCGTCGAGATCGCCAAGAAGATCCTCAAGGCCCGCCCGGCCTGATCCGAAAGACGATGTTCGATCTTCTCAAACTGACCTTCCGGGAAAAGAAGCTGGTCGCGCTCTCTTTCCTGGCGACCATTTTCGTCGCCTTCTTTTCCTACGTCTTCGTCGACATGGTCCAGCCGATCATCGACGAGATGTTCGGGCTGGGCGCCCAGACGGCGCCGGCCAAGTTCCGGTTCATGGACGTCATCTTCCGCTGGCTGAGCGTCGGCCGCGAGGACATCCGGAACGTCCTGCCCTTGATCGTCGTCGTCGTCATTTTCGGCAAGGGGCTTTTCAGCTTCCTCTCCTCTTTCTTCATGAAGGTCGTCGGCAACAAGATCGTCAAGTCGATGCGGGACGACCTCTACGGCCGCATCCTCTATCAGTCCACGAGCTATTTCGACCGGGTCACGACGGGCGATCTGATGGCCCGCCTGACCAACGACGTGGACAAGATCCAGCAGGCCGTCTCGAGCGCCATGAGCGACATGATCGAGGAGTCTTTCATCCTGGCCGCGCTTCTCGTCCAGATGTTCGTCCGGGACTGGCAGCTGGCCCTGATGTCGTTCGTCATCACCCCCCTGGCCGTCGTGCCGCTCGCCGCCTTCAGCCGGCAGCTCAAGAAGAAGGGTCTCCAGAGCCAAGTCCGGATGGGCCAGATCTACGACCTGCTCCATGAGACCATCGGCGGCAACAAGATCGTCAAAGCCTTCACCATGGAGCAGTTCGAGCTGAAGAAGTTCCTCAAGGCGACCGCGGGCTATTTCCGGATCAATCTCAAACTGGCTTGGATCTCGTCGCTCTCCTCGCCGTTCATGGAGTTCATCGGCGGCGCGGTAGGCGCGTTCATCCTGTTCATCGGGACGAAACGGATCGCGGCCGGCCTCATCAGCCCCGGCGATTTCGGGGCCTACATCATGGCCATTTTCTGGATGTTCATGCCGATTAAGCGGCTGAGCCGGGCCAACAACGTCATCCAGCAGGCGGCCGGCTGCTACGGACGGATCCAGGAGGTTCTCCAGAGCCCCTCCCAGGTCCAGGACTCGGACGGAGCCTACGCGCTCCCCGAGGTCAAAGGGCATGTCCGCTTCGAGGACGTCGGCTTCTCGTACGATAAGGACAGGCCCGTGCTGTTCGACGTGGACTTCGAGGTCCAGCCCAATAAAATGGTGGCCATTGTCGGGCTGAGCGGTGCGGGCAAGACGACGATCATCAATCTGCTGTCCCGCTTTTACGAACCGACCTCGGGCCGGATCACGATCGACGGGATCGATATCCGGGACGTGACCCTCGCCTCGCTCCGGTCTCAGATCGGCCTCGTGACTCAGGACATCATTCTGTTCAATGACAGTGTCCGGAACAACATCGCCTATGGTTTGGAACAAATGCCCGAGGACCGGATCGTGGCCGCGGCTCGCGCCGCCGAATGCCACGGTTTCATAACCGAGCTCCCCGAAGGATACGCGGCCATGATCGGCGAGCGCGGGTCCTTGCTCTCGAGCGGCCAGCGGCAGCGGCTGGCGATCGCCCGGGCCCTTTTAAAGGACCCGCCCATCCTGATCCTCGACGAGGCCACCTCGGCCCTGGACTCGGAGTCCGAGCGGCTGATCCAGACGGCGCTGGCCAACATCATGAAGAATCGGACGACGTTCGTCATCGCCCACCGGCTGTCCACCATCCGTAACGCGGACATGATCTTGGTCGTGGACAAGGGCCGGATCACCGAGTCCGGGACCCATGAGGCCCTGATGAAAAAAGAAGGCATTTATAGAATGCTGCACGACTTGCAGTTCCCCGAGGTCGAGGAGACAGCATGATGATCCAGAGCATGACGGGATTCGCCGAGAAGAACTTCGAAGGACGGGGTTTCCGGGCCAAGGTCAGCATCAAAAGCCTGAACCACCGCTTCTTCGATTGGAACTACCGGGGCACGCCGATCGGCGAGGGCGAGAACCGGCTGCGAGTCCTCTGCCAGGGCCGGCTGAGCCGCGGCCGGATCGAGGTCACCCTGGACCTTGATTTTCATGATCCGTCGAGCTGGGATATCCGGATCAACGAAGGCTTGCTGGAGAAGATCCTCGTCTCGGTCGACCGGGTCGGGTCCCGGCTCAAGAAGGAGATGGCCTTCTCCGTGGACAACCTCTTCCGGATCCCTCAGCTCGTGGAGCTCAAACGGAAGGATCTGGCTCCGGTCGAGATCGCCTTCCTCGAGAAGTGCTTCCTTCGGACGTTGGAGGACGTCATCAAGGCCCGCCGGATCGAGGGCCGCAAGACCGCCGCCCAGATCGGATCACATATCCGCAATGTCCAGCGGGCGGTGGGCCGGATCGAACGCCTGGTCAAGAAGCAGCCCCGGGTGGTGAAGCAGAGACTGCGCCAGCGGATGAAGGAATTGAACGGCAACGGCCCGAAGAACGAGGAGCGGCTGTCCGAAGAGGTCTCTTATCTGACCCAGCGGTACGACGTCTCGGAAGAGATCCAGCGTTTGAAGAGCCACTTGGACGCGGCCCTGAAGCTCGTCACGTCGCCGAAAGGGGAGCCGGCCGGAAAGATGCTCGACTTCATCGCCCAGGAGCTGACCCGCGAGGCCAACACGCTGAACTCCAAATCGCAGGACATCGGGATCACCCGGGAAGGGCTCCTGATCAAGGGCGAGGTCGAGAGCATCCGCCAGCAGGTCCAGAACCTGGAGTGAAAGGAGAGATCAGGTGTTGTTCGTCGTCACCGGACCTTCGGGATGCGGGAAATCCAGCCTCATCCACCAAGTCATGAGGGACCTGCGGAACGTCCGTTTCTCGGTCTCCCACACGACCCGGCCGCGGCGTCCGTCCGAACAGGACGGCCGGGACTATCACTTCATCGGCCGGCCGGAATTCGAACGAATGATCGCGAAAAAGCAGTTCGTGGAATGGGCCCTCGTCCACGGGCATTATTACGGCACGTCCAAGAAAGAGATCGAGGAGAAGGGCGCCATCGGCGACCTGATCCTGGACATCGACGTCCAAGGCGCGCGCCAGATCAAGTCCAACCTTTTGCGGGCGGTTTTTGTTTTCATCCTGCCGCCGAAGTATGAAGAGCTCCGAAAGCGTCTCAGGGATAGGGGAGAGGACGGTCCCGACATCATCGACCGGCGGCTGAGGAACGCTAAGCGGGAGATCCGCTATTACGCGGATTTCGATTACGTGATTATCAACAACAAGCTCGACCGGGCCGTCCTGGAGCTCGAATCCGTCATCCTCAGCTCGCGGTGCCGGACTGATGTCCGGAACGCCGAGATCCGGTCGATCCTGAAGAGCTTTAAGTGAAGGTTATAATCCCCCTTCATCCCCCTTTAGAAAAGGGGGAGAGAAGGATGCCCCTTTAGAAAAGGGGGATGAAAAGGTGCCCCTGTAGAAAAGGGGGAGAGAAGGATCCCCTTTAGAAAAGGGGGAGAAAGGGATTCGATGAAAATAGAGAAAAAAACAATGGCCAAGATCGTCCTCGGCGTAACGTCCTCCGTCAGCCTCTACAAGGCCTGCGAAGTCCTGCGCGGATTTCAAAAAGCCGGCCACGAGGTTCAGGTGATCATGACCCGGAACGCGGCGAAGCTCGTCTCCCCGCTCCTGTTCAATTCCCTTTCCGGACATCGGACCATCATCGAGCTTTTCGACGAGGATCATCCCTGGTCGGTGGCTCATATCGCCCTGGCCAAGGAGGCCGCCCTGCTCGTCGTGGCTCCGGCGACGGCCAACATCATCGCCAAGTTCGCCGCGGGCGTGGCCGACGATTTCCTGTCCACGTTCTACCTGGCGGTCGGCGCGCCCGTCCTGATCGCGCCGGCGATGAACGAAGCAATGTTCCTCCATCCTCAGACCCGGGACAACGTGACCAGGCTCCGGAGGCGGGGCGTCGAATTCGTCGAACCTGCAAAGGGCCACTTGGCCTGCGGAGACGAGGGGTGGGGGAGACTCGCCGAACCTGACGAGATCGTCCGCCGCGGCCTCGAGCTCTTGAAAGAAAAGGTGAGCCTGGCCGGCCGAACCGTCCTCGTGACCGCCGGCCCGACCCGGGAATATCTGGACCCGGTTCGATACCTTTCCAACCGGTCCTCGGGCAAAATGGGCTATGAAGTGGCTCGGGAAGCTCTCCTGCGCGGAGCCAGGGTGATCCTCGTCTCCGGCCCGACGCACGAGATCCCCCCGGCCGGGGCGGAGCTTATCCGGGCCGACGCGGCGGCCGAAATGGAGCGGGAGGTCCTTAAACGATTCCCGAAATCCGACATCGTCGTCATGGCCGCGGCCGTCGCCGATTTTTCCTTTGCCGCCAGGGCAGACCGGAAGATCAAGAAACAAGCCCTTCCGGAAGATCTGAAGCTCGTTCCGACGCGGGATATTTTAAAAACCCTGGGCGAACGAAAAAAGGGACAGTTCCTGGTTGGTTTCGCCGCGGAGACGGACGACGTTAAGGCCAACGCTTTGAAAAAGATCAAGTCCAAGCGGCTCGATCTCATCGTGGCCAACGACGTCTCCAAGCAAGGCCTCGGATTCGACGCGGACGACAACCAAGCTCTCCTCATCGACGCCCGCGGCCGCGTGACGGATGCGCCGAGGATGAGCAAACGGGAATTGAGCCGCGTCATCTGGGACGCGATCGAGGCTTCTCTTGGATCAAAACGCTGACAAAAGTCTTTCCGAACTGGAGGAAAGATTGAAATTCTTGAAAGAGATCGGGGCGGATTTCGTCTTCAAAACGGAGCGGCGGCCGGCCCGGCCGACGCCGGTCCGACCCGAGCCGGTTTCGGCCGTCCACCCGCTCCCCGCGCTGGCGGCGCCGCTTGCGCCTCCTTCGAAAGACATCGCCTCGGTCCATGAAGAGATCCTTCGCTGTCAAAAATGCCCCCTCGCCGGCGACCGGACCCGGGCCGTTCCCGGCGAAGGGAACCTGGCGACCGAACTCATGTTCGTCGGTGAGGGACCGGGGCAGGACGAAGACGCGCAGGGCCGACCGTTCGTCGGCCGGGCCGGCCAGCTGTTGACGAAGATCATCGCGGCGATGACCTACGACCGTCAGAACGTTTTCATCACGAACATCATCAAATGCCGGCCTCCCAACAACCGCGTTCCGCATCGCGACGAGGTCGAGGCCTGCGCGCCGTACCTCCTCGAACAGATCAAAAACATCCGCCCCAAGGTCATCGTCACGCTGGGGAAGAGCGCCACGGACTTTTTCCTGCCCGACACGACCGGGGGGATGACCTCGATCCGCGGCCAGTTCTATGCCTGGCACGGCCTCCAGGTCATGCCGACCTTCCATCCGTCCTATCTCATCCGCAATGAAGGGAACGTAGGGATCAAGAAGATGGTCTGGGACGACATGCAAAAGGTCATGGCTCTCCTCGGCAAAAAATGACCCTTCTGGCCGAGGTCGTCTTTCCCCTCCCGCTGAACCAGAGCTTCTCCTACATCGTCCCCGCCGAAAGCGCCGGCCCGGCCAAACCCGGCGTCCGGGTTTGGGCACCTCTCGGCCGCAAAACGCAACTTGGTTTCCTCGTGGCCGTCCGTGACCTGGGCCCCGACGACGTGCGGCTGCTCAAAGAGATCGCCATGATCATCGATCCGGCGCCCGTCTTCTCGGCCTCGACGCTCGCCTTGACTTTCCGCCTGAGCCAGTATTTTTTTTCCTCATGGGGCGAGCTGCTGCAGGCGGCGCTCCCCCCGTCGTTGGAGATCAAGACCAAGGCTAAGGTCCGGCTGACGGAGAGCGGGCTCGAGGCGCTCCGAAAGAGAACGCTGTCCAAGGACGAAAGGAAGGCGGCCGACGCTCTCGGACGGAACGCCTTCACGATCCTTCATCTGCGGCGAACGACATCCCTCAAGACCATGGCCGCTCTCATCGCCCGCATGGCCAAAAAAGGCCTGGTCCAGGTCGTCGAAGAGACGGTCCGACCAAAAAAGATCCCGTCGGCGCCATCCGAGCGGGCCAGGCCCATGCAGCTCGAACTCGATTTCACGATCGAGCCCGCGGTGCGAAGCGCGCTGGAGGCGATGCGCGGACCGCTCGAAGAGAAGCGCTTCGCTCCGTTCTATTTGTATGGAGGGCGGACGGCGCGCCTGGGCGTCTATGGGCCTTTGATCCGGAAAGTCATCTCGATGGACCGGCAGGTCCTTGTCCTCGTCCCGGAGATGGCCGCCTCCGGTCCTCTCCGGGAGAGCCTCGAGAAGCGTCTCGGCGAAACCGTGGCCTTCCTGCACGGCCAGATGCCGGAGGGCGCCCGCGAGCGGGAATGGCAGAAGATCAAGTCCGGCCGGACCCGGGTCGTGGTCGGGCCCCGTTCCGCGCTGTTCGCGCCGCTCGCTTCGGCCGGACTCGTCATCGTCGACGAGGAGCATGACGACGCCTATCTCCAGACGGAACGTCCCGTCTATGACGCCCGAGTGGGGGCGCGGTTCATGGCGGTCGATCACGGGGCTTTGTTGGTCTTCGGCTCCGATGTACCGACCGTCGAAGCGTTCCATGAAGCGCGGAGCGGCGGATATCTTCTCGCCTTGCCGGGCGACGATGAACGGAGACGGGTCGAGATCGTCAATGATGCGTCCGAGCGGGGCCTGTTGGCTCGGAGATTCCACGACGTCCTGCGGACGAATCTCCGGCCGGGCCGGTCCGGGATCGTCTTCCTGAACCGCCGCGGCTACGCGTCGTTCCTTTTTTGCCCCCGCTGCGGATATATCCCGAGATGCGAGCGCTGTGATATCTCCTTGATGTACTATAAAAAGGAAGAGCGTCTGGTTTGCCGGTATTGCGCCGCGGCGCGGCCGCGGCCGCGGTCCTGCCCGAAATGCGGGAATCGGGTGATGGAGCCGCGGGGGGCCGGCGTCGAAGCCGTCGAAGAGGAACTGCGGCGGCTTTTTCCGGGCACTCGCGTTTCAGGCTTCGACAGCGACCGGGTCCGGACGAAAGCCGCGCGGGAGAAGGTCCTCAGGAATTTCGAAGGCGGGAAGATCGATGTCCTCGTCGGGACGCAGATGCTCGCCCACCAGGCCGGACTTCCTCCGGCGGCCTGGGTCGGAATCCTGAATCCCGAAGCCCTGCTGGCCTTCGCCGATTTCCGGGCATCGCAAAGGACGTTCCAAGCCGTTCACCGCATGATGCGGTTCGCCGCGCCGGCCGAGGCCGGCGGGGAGATCGTGATCCAGACGGCTTTTCCTGAACATCACAGCATCCGGGAAGCGGCCCGACAGAATTACGAGGCCTTCTTCGAACAGGAGATCCGGTTTCGCCGGCTCATGGGCTATCCTCCGTTCGCGGCCATGGCCGAGATCGTTCTTCTCGGCCGGGAAGAGCGGCCCCTCGCCCAAAAAGCGCGGGAGCTCGTCCGCCGGGCGCGGACCTGCGGCGGCGACATCGAGATCTTCGGGCCGGCCTTCGCGCCGTCGTCCCTGCTCAAAGGAGAGAGGGGGATACAGGTGATCCTGAAATCGAGGGCGAACGAGAAGCTCGACGCCTGTCTCGCGGAATGCCTAGGGACGAGCGGGACCAAGAGGTCCGTCACGCGTTACGGCTGATCGGGAGCGCGGAGGACGCTGATGCTCACGTCTTTGAAGATGCTCTGGGGAGAGTCGGTCTTCATTTGGGCCCGGACCACGATGGTCTGGTCGGTCGTGATCTCGGATCCCAGGGGCCCCAAGAGAACGGCCAACGCTACGCCGTACTCGTTCGAGGCGATGACGCAGCGCTGGGTATAGTCGGAAAAGGTGCCGAGACCGCTGACGATCGTGAAATAGACGACGGCGCCCATGACGGGATTGTTCCCATCCTTGATGACCGCTCTGATCTGCGCGCTCGGCCGCTGTATTCCGGCATAAAGAACGTTGGGACTGGCCAAAAGGGAGAAAGTCAGGTGGATCGTGGACGGTCCGGTCGGGGACGGTTCTTTGACCGCGGTCCGCTCGCAGGCGGACGCTGTCAGCAAGGCGATGCCCAGGACCATCATGAATCGCGCCGTTCTTGGTTTCATGGTCGTTGTCCTCATCAGTTGCCGTAGTTGGCGAAGAAGACCGGGAGCATCCCCGTGGCCTTGACCGCCTTGTTGGCCAGGTCGTGGCCGTAGAAGTCCACCCTCGCGGTCACGTTCAAGATGTCACCAGGAAACGCCGCTCGTAGGTTAAACAGAGGCGGTTCCTGCTTGGCGACCTCGCGGACGATGACGAACGAAACGGGCGTGGAGATCCCGATCCGGACGAGAGCCGACAGGCTGCCCTCGAAGGAATAGGGCACGTCCACGCCTTCCACGTTCCGCCCGTCGGCCCGGACATACGTGACGACATAGCGGGTTACCTGGATGTCGTTGTATTGGGACGTCCCGAGCAGGGGATTGGGATCGAGCATCGTGGCTTGAAAGGTGGCCGTGGCCGAGTCGGCCCGCACCGACGTCGCTCCGGTCACGGGGTCTGCGTACAGGACGTCGGATTGCAGAAAGAAGCCCTCACCGCCCTCGACATCCAGTCCCGTCATTCTCTCCACGATCAGGAGGCTGCCGGACTGGGATTTGTTCTCGACCGGATTGCAGGAGGTCAGGAGGAAGGAGGCGGCGAGGAGGACCGCGGCGCCGACGATGGGTTTGAGATGTCGGTTGGTGTTCATGGCTGGCCTCCTCTTATTTCAAAATCCGTGGCGTTATGAAGATGAGGAGCTCGCGGTTCTGGGTCGTTTTGGAAAAGGACTTGAAGAGGCTGCCCAGGATCGGGATCTGATGGAGGAAAGGAACCCGTTCCCGGGTGATGGCGTCTTCCTGCCGATAGATGCCGCCGATGACGGTCGTCCCGCCGTCGGTCACGCCCACGACGGTCTTGGCGCTCTGCGTCGTGATCGGCGGGATGCCGTTGACGAGGTTCGAGAAATCGGCCGCGTTGTTCTGGATGTCGATGGTCATAATGATCGTCCCGTCGGCCGTGATCTGCGGGGTGGCCCGCAGCTCGAGACCGGCGTTGACATATTGGGTCGTGACGGTGAAGTTGGCTTGCGTCTGAACGGGGATCTGCCGGCCTTGGTTGATGTAGGCCTCCTTGTTGTTGTAGGCCGCGACTCGCTGGGTGGAGACGATCCGGCCGTCGCCCGACGTCTCGAGGGCCGAGAGGGCCAGGTCCAGCCGGAACGTATCGAGGACGTTGGCGAACGAGACGCCGATGGCGCTGTTGAAAGCCGGCGCCGGCAGATTGACGGCGTAACCGCCCAGCGGGCCGGCGATCCCCTTGGTGACGGTGCCCTGCGGGATCAGGGCGCCGTCGAGGGCGATCTTGTTGGGAAACTGGAGCGAGGTCTGGTTCCCGTAGAACGGGTCGGCGACGCCCTTGATGCCCCACTGGACGCCGAGGTTGCGGACGAACGTCGAGGTGGCCTCGACGATCCGGGTCTCGATCTGGACCTGCTGGGTCGGCGTATCGAGGACGATGATGAGATTCTCGATAAGGTCGATCTTCTCCTTGACGTCCGTGATGATGATCATGTTGGTCCGCTCGTCGGTGACGATCTCGCCGCGGGCGGACTTCTTGTTCTTCATGACCTCGAGGATGTCCTTGGCTTTCGCGTAGGACAGGGTGAACGATTTCGTCATCAAGGGGCCGGATTGTTCTTTCGCGTCACGGAGCCCTTGCTGGGCTTTTTCCTCTTCGGCCAGGATCCCGAGAGGGGCGATGCGGAGAACGTTGCCTTCGAGGCTGCGGCCCTGTTTGTTGTTCTTCAGGATGAGATCCAGGAACTGGTCCCACGGAACGTCGAGGAAACTGCAAGTGACCGTCCCGCGGACATCGGGATCGAAGATGACGTTCAGGCCGGCCCTCTCGCCCAGCCACAGGACGACGTCGCGAAGGTCGGCATCCTTGAATCTCGGGCTGATCAGCTCGCCCGCGTATTTTTGTTCGGCGTCGTGGATGGTCAGAGTTTTCTGTTTCTCGCCCTTCGCCGGCGGCTCTTTCTTGGCCTCTTTCGTCGGGGCGTCGGCCGGAGCGGGAGGCAGCGTCCCGGGCGGCGCCTCCGTCGGCTTTTTCGCGGCCGCGCCGGGCCCGTCGTTCTTTTCCGCCGGCTTGAGCGCAGCGGGCGGAGGGACGTCCTTGGCTGCCGGTTTGACGTCCGCCTTTTGCCCGGCGGTCGGTCCAGGGACCGGAGCTGAAATCGGCGTCTCGGCTTTGCCCGTCGGAGGGGGAGCTCCCGACGAAAGGCCCGGATCTCCCGGAAGCGTGACCCTCAATTCCTTCGGGCCGTTGGCGACGGTGTAGCGCTGGGGCTCATTGAGATCGAAGACCATCCGGGTGACGGCCTCCGGCGGAGGCGTCTGGTATTGCCCGATCCGGATCTTGTCGAGACCGTATTTTCCGACGGGAACGGTCTTGGTCGGCTGGTTGAACACGGCGTCATAGATGTCTAAGACGAGGCGGAGGGGATTTTCGAGGGCGAACAGGTTGATGATCGGTTTTTGACCCGTCCGGGCGACGACCTCGACGCGGTCGCCCTTGTCGACGACCTCGACCTCGTCGAGCGCGATCGCTTTTCGCGATGGCTGTTTGAGCTCCTCTTGGACCTCGGAGGAAACCAGGCTGTCGCCCGATCTCAGGATCGCGGTCAATTCGATGACCGTCCTTTTCGCTTCGGTGAAGATCCGGAAGGGAACGGGCTCGCGGAGGGTCAGGAAGAGCGAAACCCGAAGGTCAACCGCCGCCTGGATCTTGATGTCCTTGACGAGCTGGGCCCCGTCGCCCGGGAGCGCCGGCGCCGGCGGAGCCTGGACGATGCCCAGATCGACGACGAGCACGGAGGGAAACTCCTTGGCGTAGGCCGCCTTGAGGTTTTGAAGGGGCGCGCCGGACTCGAGGACGATCCGGGTGCAGGAGGAGGCGGGAAGGACGGAGATCTTATCGATGGTCGCGAGGGGCTGGCCTTGACGGCTCCAACCGGCCAGAACGAGCAGGAGGCCGGCCACGGGGAGAGCGAACCGAGTCAAATACCTTTTCATGTTAGCGCTCCTCTTGCATGATTTCCTTGATGATGTCTCTGGGCTTGGCCAGCGGGAGGCCCTTGCTGTCCAGGGTCTTTCGGAACACGACCTGCGACTCCTTGATCGATAGGACGAATCCATCGGCCAGCCGGTCGCCCTCGCGGAGGGTGAGCGGGAATCCGTCGGTCAAGCCGATGATGGCTTCGATGACGTCCTTCGACTTGACGATCCCCATGAGCATGATGTCATCGATCGTCAGATCGGACAAACCGCCGATCGCCTTTTTCTCCCGGAGCGTTTTTCCTCCGAAGAGGTCCTTGAACGGGTCGCGCCGCCCGGCCGAATCGTAAGAAAAGGCGGGCGCTGTCGTCGCCGTCTTTTTCGGTTCCTGCGCCGCGGCCTGGGGAAAGACTCCTGGCCCGGCGAGCCCGAGAAGGACGGCGGCGAAGAGGATCGTTTTACCGGATCTCATCGGTTTCCTTGATCGGCTTTTGGGGCTGAGGCCGGTTGGCTTCGGCCTTCTTGATCTGGCTTTCGTCGAAAAAGAAATAGGTCCTGGCGGTGAAAATGGCTGAGATCGTGGACTCTTCGCTCTGGGCGGGAAGGGCCTGGATCGAAAAATCGTCAATATTGAAGATCCTCTGAAAGTGGAGGATGCGGTCGAAGAACAGGCCCAGGTGGTGATAGTTGCCGACGACTTCGATGGGGATGGGCTGTTCGGAATAGAAGTCCCGGGCGACCTCTTTTTCCGGCGTATAATGGATGAGGTCGAGCTGGGAATCCATGGCCATCTGTTGGACGCTGCGCAGAATCTCTCCACTTTCCTTTTTCCGCGGGATGATCGTTTCGAGCTCGGCAAGCGCTTTGTTCAGATCGACGAGCTCGGCTTCGATCTTGTTCAGCTGGACCTTTTTGGCTCGAAGGGTCGTCACTTCGTTCTCGAGGCTGACGCGTTCGGCCCGCAGCGCGTTCAGCTCGGCCTGCCGGGGTTTGAAAAAGAAGATATAAACGAGGCCGCCGAGCAGGAGACCCAGCAGAGCGGTGACAAACCACGACTGGTTCTTCATCGGATCTCCGTCCCTTTGGGCACAACGACGGCGGCCGGGGCGGCGGCAGGGGCCCCAGGCTTTGTCTGGGGATCCGTTTCCGCCGTACTCAGCCGCGTATTTACATCGCGGGTGAGTGCCCCGGGCTTTGCCCGGGGGTCCACTTCCGCCGCGAAGGCTTGTCCCTTGACGGGCCTG
>JAUYDS010000071.1 GCA_030691735.1 Candidatus Aminicenantota bacterium | reverse complement strand
ATAAAGGACTCAGGGGCAGAAGCCCTGACTGTTGGTGCCATACTCCTCTCCTTTATTTCGATCGTCGACATTTTTTTAAGGACCGACGGACACGATCCGGGCGGATCCATCGTCAAAGGAGACGAGTATGAACATTTATGTAGGCAACCTTTCTTTCAACGCGACCGAGAGCGACATCCGGGACGCCTTCGGGGCGTTCGGGACGGTCGAGAAGGCCGCGGTCATCACGGACAAGGGCACGGGCCAGTCCCGCGGCTTCGGCTCAACTCGATAATAAGTGATGATGCGACTTGACCTCGGAAAGGATACGACCAAATTGCATGATATTGCGGATAAGTCTTGACTATTCCGCATAATCGTGCTATTTAGTCAGCATGCGCCGCTATCTGCACGCCCAAATTCTCAAGGACCTGCCGAGAAAAATGGTCATGATCACGGGACCGAGACAGGTCGGAAAGACCTATCTCGCCAAGCAGATCATGACCGAGTTCAAAACGCCCCAGTATCTAAACGCCGATGCGCCGGAGGACAGGTCGATCATTCTCGGCCGCGGTTGGCCGCTGAACGCGGACCTCCTTGTCTTCGACGAAATCCATAAAATAAAAGACTGGAGGCCCTATCTTAAAGGTGTTTTCGATACGCGGCCGGGGGATCAAGCCATTCTCCTCACGGGCAGCGCACGGCTTGAAACGTTTCGTCAGACGGGAGAATCGCTCGCGGGCCGATATTTTCACCTTCGTCTGCATCCCCTGTCGATTAAAGAGCTGGCCGGCGCCATGCCGGCCGATGAGGCTCTCGATAAGATCAACCGGTTCGGCGGTTTCCCTGAGCCTTTTCTCTCCGGCTCCGAAGAGGAGGCGGCGCGGTGGAGGGGGCAATACTACACCGACCTCATCCGGGAGGATATCTTCGATATCGCGCGCCTGCACGAAGTCCGCGAAATGCGCCTGCTTCTGGAGATGCTCCGGAGCCGGACCGGATCGCCCCTCTCTTACACGTCGCTGGCCGAGGACCTCCAAATCGCTCCGAATACCGTCAAAAAATACGTTGGCATTCTTGAAAGTCTCTACATCCTCTTCCTTGTCCGGCCCTTCCACCGCCGGATCGCGCGCTCCATCCTCAGGGAGCCCAAAGTCTATTTTTATGATTCCGGCTTCGTCAAGGACGACGAAGGCCGCCGCTTTGAAAATACGTGTGCTCAGGCGCTGCTGAAGCATGTCCATTATCTTCGCGATGTGAAAGGCAAAGAAATCGAATTGCATTACCTGAGGACGAAGGACAAGCGGGAGGTCGATTTCGCGATCGCGGAGGACGGTCGGATCTCTCTTATACTCGAGGCGAAACTCAGTGACGAAGCCCCTTCCCCACATCTCGCGTATTTCAAGGATCTCGTGCCCGAGGCGCAGGCCGTCCAAATCGTCGGGCGGCTGCGGAGAGAAAGCCGCCGCCAGGGCATCGAGATCTCGCGGGCGGCGGACTGGCTCTCGCGACTCGAGGCCTGATCCGCCCCGTCGGCTTTCTTCAGGGTCTTTTTCGGGTTCTTGATAACGGTGCGGCTGTTGTCCGCGCCGGCAGTTTCGCCCATCCTCGGCGAGGGAAGAGAAAAAAGCCGCTTGATATTGCCCGCCCAAAAAAATAGAATGGGACCGGCGCCTTTTCTCAAATCCCTGCCCCAAAATCCCTAAAAATCCGGGACTGAAGTGCCGTCAGGGCAAAAAAGCGCGATCGAAACGAGTGGAAAGACCGGGCGCAACCCCTTATACTTATAACCATGGAGCTCCGAGGGAAAACGATTCTTCTGACCGGCGCTTCGAGCGGAATCGGCCTTGAACTCAGCCGGCTTCTGGCCAAAGAGAAAGTCAAACTCGCCCTTCTCGCAAGAAGAGAAAATATTCTAAAAAGGCTGGCCGATGAATTGAAAAACTCCGGCAGCGAGATCCTGCCGATCAAATGCGACGTTTCTAAAAAAGAGGACATAAGGAAGTCCTATCTTGAAGTCAAATCGCAATTCGGCCAAGTCGATATCGCCATTCTCAATTCAGGTTTTAGCCATAGAGCGGGCGTCGATCAATTTAGCTCTGATGTAGCCAAAGACATATTCGATGTGAACGTGTTCGGCATCCTTAATTTTATCGGAGAGCTTTTGCCCGATTTTAAGAGCAGAAAAGAAGGCGTTATCGTCGGTGTATCGAGCTTATCCGATTGTCGCGGTTTTCCAAGAAGCGGGTTTTATAATGCCAGCAAGGCGGCGACGACTTTTCTCTTAGAAAGCTTAAGAATCGAATTGAAAAAATATAACGTCAAGGTCATCACCGTCAAACCGGGGTTCGTCAGAACAGAAATGACGGAAAAAAACCAATATCACATGCCGTTCTTGATGCCGGCCGATAAAGCCGCCGGCATCATCATCAAGGGCATAAAAAAAGAAAAGACTTTGATCCAATTTCCGCTGCCGGCCGTTTTAGGCTCGAAGCTGCTTAAGATGATGCCGGATTTCATGTTTGAAATGATTGCCGGCCGAATAAAAAAGTAAGCCAATCGTTGGGGTCGTATCCGAGCGTTCTGCTTTTTTATCCATTGGATGAACAGTTCGAGGCCGAAAAGAGGCTTCGTTCCTGTTGAAATTCCATTTGACTTTACGATTGTTTTGCTTAATGATGAATACAAGAAAATCTATTAATTGTAGGGAGGGATCATGAAAAAGAAAGAAACGCCGAATTTGCCTTTTCACTTTAAGAGACTCGCCACGTTCCTGGAAAACGCCAAAGTGAGCCCGGCGCAAAAGAAAGAGTTGAATTTGGCGAGAAATGCGCTGAAGGGAATCTTCGAAACCGTCTATGGCACCGGCGATGATTACAGCTGTCCGGCGCAGATCCCTCGCATTTCCCCGATCCGATTTTAGCTGATCTTCGGCGGCGATGGAGGAACGAGCGTTCCTCTTTGAGCGAGTCTTTATTCTATAACGGCATCCATCCCCAACGAATGGAATTCTCCAAATTTACGATCATTCTGACGGACCGCTGCAATTTTCATTGTTCTTATTGCTCTCAGAAGAAAGCGAATCGATGGCTGGACATCTCGACGGTGACGAAGGCGCTGGATTTCATCTATCCGCACCTGACCAAGGAGTGTTACATCAATTTTTATGGGGGAGAACCTCTTCTGGCTTTTGACCGGATCAAGGAAACGATCGCTCATCTCGAGCGCCTGAACCGGCGCCGAACGCGTAAGATCCATTACTCCCTGTCCACGAACGGCAGTCTACTGAGCGAGGAGATCCTGCGGTTCCTGGACGAACACGCTTTTTTCCTACTTTTAAGCTTCGACGGATGGGCCCAGGACATTTCCAGGAAAAAAGGCAGTTTTGACCGCCTCGTTTTACTCATTCCCGAGATCTTGAAACGGCGGCGGATATCGCTCGAAACGAACAGCGTGTTCACGGCGGAGACGATCGGGCATCTTTCGACATCCATCCGGCTCATCCTCCGCCTCGGCGTTCCCAAGATCCATATCGGATTCTCCTCCCAGCCGCGATGGACGCCGACTTCCCTGATCCGCATGAAAAAGGAGATCGCGGCCGCCCGGACCTATTTCCTCGCTGCGTATGAGCGGGAAACGGACATCCCCTGGGTCGATATGGCGAACAAGTATAAAAAATCGATCTACCGCTGCAATGCGGGCCGGGACCAGGTGGCTTTAGCGGCGGACGGAAGGCTCTGGGGGTGTTTCCTTTTTCCTCATTATTTTGACGGGAGGAATGGAAATCGCGAGAGTGAAAAATATTGTTTTGGCGGCGTCGATACGTTCCTCGGGGATCCCGAGGCGATCTACGCCCGAACAATGTCGGCCATCGCCGGGCTGGGGATGGACAATTTTTCCACGCCCGAGAGGCGCTGCATCATGTGCGAGGAGATCGAATCGTGCTGGGTCTGTCCCATCGCGTCCGCTTTCTCCAGCCGGGCGGTGGGCAAGATTTCCCTTCAGACGTGCCGGATGACGAGGATGATGAGGAAAGAAAAAGACCTCTTTTCAAGAGGGTTCGAAAATAAAAAGAGGGGGCGGCGCCCGAGGATCAAGGCCGCGGGCCTTTCTTGAGAAGGGCCATCTGTTTTTTCGCGTCGTTGATTTCCGGCAGGCCGGGGTCGGCGTTTTTCCAAAGCTCGAGGAACTTCTCGAAGTGGGCGGCCGCTTCGGCCGGGGACTTTCTTTTCTGATAGAGGCGTCCCAACCGGTAGTAGCTTCGGGCGAAAATGTCGCCCCAGCGCAGCCGTCCGGTCGTCAGCGTCAAAATATTCTGATACGTCTCCGTGGCCTTTTCGAGATCCCCGGCTCGCTCATAGGCTTCGGCCAGGGCATCCATATAGAACGCGTGTTCGTCCGATCGTTCCCGTTGATGGGAAAGAAGGGCCAGGGCCTTTTCCAGATCGTCGATGGCCGCCGCGGGCCGGCCTTCGGTCAAGGCGATTTTTCCCTGCAGATGGTAATAATATCTCATGTATTTGGGACAGCCCATTTTTTCGATGAGCTGCCGGAGCTGACGGGACGTGTTTTTGGCCTCCTCGATCTGTCCCAACCCTAGGTAGGCGATTCCCAGCAGGTGCAAGGCGGTTTTGATGTTATAGGATCTTGCCGCGGTTTGGGATGTCTTAATGACCGATTTTAAGGTCTCGACGGCCTCGGGAAAGCGCTGGCGCTGGATATCGAGATACCCCAACAGCAAACGGAGCTCCAGACCCTCATCTTCCATCTTCAACCGAAGGGCGATCTCCAGCCCCTGCCGAAACTCGTTCTCGCTTTGACGAAACTCGCCCTGCAATAAATAGAGATGTCCAATCCAGATCCGGCCGCGCAGCCCGCTGGTCCCATCCTCTCTTTTCTGGAGCTGTTCGTAGATCTTTCGCGCGGAAATCAAATCCCCCCGGAGATGTTCGATGATACCCTGATATTCCAGATTGTCGCCGTCGTTCGGAGCCCGGGCCAGGGTCTTTTTGATCGCGGCGGCCGCTTCGTCGAATTTGCCTTGGATCAGGAAGATCAGCGTCCTTTGCTTGGGAAAGAACATCACCTCGGGGAAAATAGGTTCGCTCGCTTGAAGGAGAGCGAGGGCTTTCTCATACAAGCCTTTCGCCGTGTAGGCAAAGGCCAGGTTCTCATAGGCGAACATGTATCTTTGGTTGATCTTCAAGATCTTCTCGAACTGCTCTATGGCCGCGTCCCACTCCTCCATGTTTCGGTAGATCGAGCCGAGATAGGACAGGCCGGTCTCGTCATTGGGATAGAGCGCCAACAATTTCTTATAGCTCTCGATGGCCTTGACCGGGGATTCCTCCAAGCGAGAGGCGGCAAAGCCCTGGATCAAATAGCGATCCCGGAGGGAAACGCGATCCAACAAGTCTAAAGCCTTTTCGAGGTTCTTTTTGGCCAGGCCGGGATTTCCCAGATAATCATAGTTCTCGGCCAATTTCCAATACGCCAACCCATACTGGGGGTCCAATTTGACGGCCGTTTCCAAGGCCCGAGCGCTGCTTTCAAAGTCTTCGAGGGCATAGAGTCTTTCGCCTTCCACATAATGACCGAGCGCTTCGAGCGAAGGGGTCGTGATCTTGCCCAGATCCTGGAGATAATCGCCGGCCCTGTCCTCGGGGGACGAAATGAAGATCGATTTGACTTTCGCATTCAGGTCTTCGACCATGGCCAGGAGGTCTTCGCTCTTCCCTTGGACGCTGGCGGTGTTGACGATCTCTTTGGTCCCCGCTTTTCGGATTTTGGCGCTGATCCATAGTTTCTCGCCCGCTTTGACGAAGCTCGGCAGGACGAAATAATCGATATTTTCGGCCGATCCAATCTTGTCGAGCATTTCCGATATGTGTTGGCCGGCGTCGAGCTGCTTCATCTTCGCCAGGATCTGGAAGAGCCGATCCAGAGGCAGGAGGCTGAGATATTTCGACTGGGCCAGGCCGGTGATCATGAGGTCCGCGATCTCCCACCGTAAATGGCCCAAGTTTTTATCCTCGGAGGTGTTGACCGAGTACAGGACGGCCACTGCGGTTCTTCGTTCTTGAGAAGGGGAGGGCCCGGCGGCTCGTCTCTTCACGCTCAGCACATAGAAGCCGATCATGAACCCGAGGATCAGGACCGCGGCCAGGGCCGCTCGTCGCAAGCGCGTTCTCTTGGACCGAGCGTAGCTCTGATCGGAGGCGCTTCTTTGAACGTCCAGCTCTTTGAGAAGCGCGTCGACGCTCTGGTATCGGTTCTCCTTCTTCTTCTCCAAACACGTCAAAATGATTCTTTCCAAGGAACCCGGGATGACGGGGTTGATTTTCGAGGGGGGGGTGGGGTTCTCCGAGGTGTGCTTCTGGATATAGCCCTCGATCGTTTTGGCTTGAAAGGGGAGTTTTCCGGTGATCATCTCGAACAGGATGACGCCGAGGGAATAGATGTCGGACCGTTCATCCGCCTCCTCCCCCCGGGCCTGTTCCGGCGAAAAATATGGCGGTGTTCCATAGACCTTTTTGGAGGTGGGCGTTTCGGGGACGGCCACGGATCTGGCCAGTCCGAAGTCCGTGACGTAGACCTTGCCGGAATGATCGATCATGATGTTCTGGGGCTTCAGGTCCCGGTGAATGATCCCCTTGTGATGGGCGGCCTTCAGCGCCTCGCAGATCTGGGCCATGACGTGAAGACAGGTCTCCAAGCTCAGCCGTCCAGATGTCTGGATCAGATCTTTGAGATTGCCCCCCTTGATGAAGTCCATCGAGATGTATTTGACGTAATCGATCTCCCCGAGATCATGAGTTCGGACGACGTTCTCGTGGGAGATGGACCTGGCCAGGAGGGTTTCCTTCTTGAATTGGTCGATCATCGTCCGGCTGGAGGAGTACTCGGGCCGGATCATCTTCAGGGCCACGGTGATCCCGAGTTCTCGATCTTCAGCCTTGTACACCCGGCCCATACCGCCCCGTCCGATCTCTTCGATGATCCGGTATCTCTTGCCGAAGCTGTCGCCGGGGGAAAACAGAAGCTCTTCCCGGGGCTTGGCTTGGGGAGAAGAAGGATAGGTCAGGGTCGCCGGCCTGTTGTCCATGGCCTTGCCGCATTTGTTGCAGAAACTGCTAGGCGAAGGATTCGAGGCGTTACAATTCGGGCACTGGATGTCCTGGACGATATCCCCCATGGCAGTTGTCATCATATTGAAATCAGTGAGTTAGTGTCAACAAGCGGGAACCCTGCCCGCCGGCTATCAGGTCAAGGACCAAGGACAGCAGGGGGACTTTGCAGCCCTGGGGGCTGCGGCCTGACCGTCGAACACTTTTCAATAGAACCGTCCCCTTTTTCCATCCCCGTGTAAAGACGACCGGGGGAGAAAAATATTCCCTTCTTGGGCTTTGTTGACTCCCCCCGCCATCTATGTTATCAAATTTCTAATTCCTTTTTTCGTGACATTTTCGTGACACTCAAGGAATGTGCGGGGACGATAATGGAAGTGCCTCGGTCCCCGGGAGCGATAGACGAGGGGAAAATTGCGGCACCGCAAACAGATCTTCCTTTTCCTAGCGACGGTCCTCATCCCCAGCCTGACGCTTGTCTTTTTCACCAGGGAGATCGTTCGTCAGGAAAAAGAACTGTCCGCCAAACGGATCGTGGACGAACGCAGGCGACGGGCCCAAGAGATCGGCCGGGAGATCCTCCTCCATCTCGAGCGGATCAAACTCGAGGAGTCGAAGAACGAGAAAGCGATTCTCGCTTATCCCGATGAATATCGACCGTCTCGGCCCGAAATCGTCATGCTCGGTCAGGTTGACGAAGGCCGGCTCGTTCTGCCCTGGGAATTCCGGCCTCTGACTCCCGTGGCCGGCCGGACTAAGTCCGAAAATCCCGATGTCAAAACAAAAATCCGCGCCGGCGAGAGGGCCGAGTTCGAACGAAAGGACTTCGCCCTTGCCGCGGACCTATATCGGCAGGCGCATACGGCGCCGGAGAACAAGGACAAGGATTATGCCCGACTTCTCCTGGCTCGGGTGTTGACCAAGTCGGGAAAAACCGCCGAAGCCCTGGCGCACCTGAGAATCCTTCTGGCCCTGCCGTCCCGGCAAAAGGACGAGGACGGCATTCCTCTTTATCTCTATGCCGCGGACAGGCTGATGACCCTGCCCGGGGACGGCGAGCGTGTTGCCGCCAGGATCGGAGCCGCTCTCGAAGAAAAACCCTGGATGTCTCCTCCCGAAGCGTCCATGGTCGACTCGATCTTGGCCCGGATCTCGACTTATCCGGGAACTGCGGATCAGGTCAAGCCACTGATCACGCGTCTGCGGGACACGCTCAGCGCTTATCTGATCAAGGCTGAACGCCTGCTCGCTCTCCAGAAAGGATTCGCCCGATACATGTTCAGCCTTCGGCCTGAAGGTCCCGACCGGCCCTCCGCCCCGGTCTGGGAAGTGGACGAAAAAGGCGAGTGGCTGATCGGACTGGGCACGTCGCAGGCCGACCGCCACCTTCTTTTTCTGGTCGATGTCCGCGCATTGAGCGAAACTCTCCGGCGCGATGCCGATTTTCGAAAAACCTATCCGGACGAAATCCGACTGACGACCGCCGCGCATTCGGCCGGAGAAGCCCTCGGCCAGAATCTCAGGGGCTTGAACGTCGTCTTTCTGGATCCTCAAGCATCGTTCGCGGCGCTCGACACCGGGTCGACGCGCCCGTTCTATACCCTGACCATGGCGGCCGTCGTGATTTTTGCCTCTCTCGGCGGTTATCTCCTCTGGCGGGACGTCCAAAGGGATCTCAACGTCGCCGAGATCCGCTCCCAGTTCGCGGCGAGCGTCTCTCACGAATTGAAAACGCCGCTCACGGCGATCCGGATGTTCGCGGAGACCATGCGCTTGGGCCGCATCAAGGACGAAGAGACCCGATACGAATATCTGGACACGATCGTCAACGAGAGCGAACGTCTGAGCCGGCTCTTGAGCAACGTCCTGGATATGTCCAAAATCGAGCAGGGGAAAAAACTCTATCGCCCGCGGCCGTGCGCGTTGGCCACGATCGTCCGCACGGCGGTCAGGACCATGGAATATCCCCTGCGCCAACAGGGCTTCTCCCTGCAGATCGAGATCGAGGACGACCTCCCCGAGGTCCGCGTCGATCCCGACGCGCTCGAGCAGGCCCTGCTCAACCTGATCGGCAACGCCATCAAGTACTCCGGAACGGCGCGCGAGATCGGGCTCAAGCTCACCCGGAGCGGAACCTGGGCCCTGATTCAGGTGACCGACCGGGGCGTGGGCATTCCTCCGCGTGATCGGCAGCGCATCTTCGAAAAATATTACCGCGTCGCGTCACGGGAAAACGAACAGGTCCCCGGAACGGGACTGGGATTGTCCTTGGTGGCCCACTTCGTCCAAGCGCACGGAGGCTGCGTCGAGGTCGACGGTTCCCCGGGCTGCGGGAGCACGTTTTCGATCTATCTTCCGCTGGGAGGAGAGCCATGAAACGCATCCTTGTCATTGAGGATGATATAGCGATCCTGCGGGGCCTCAAAGACAACCTCGAATACGAACATTACGAGGTGCTTACCGCCACGGACGGCGAACAAGGGTATGCCCTTCTTGTCGAACAGAAGCCCGACCTGGTCATTCTCGACCTCATGCTTCCGCGGATGAGCGGCTACGAGGTTTGCCGCAGGATCCGGGGGGAGGGCTGTAATGTCCCGATCCTGATTCTCACGGCCCGGGGAGAGGAGGTCGACAAGGTCCTCGGCTTGAATATCGGCGCCGACGACTATATGACCAAGCCCTTCTCGGTGCGAGAGCTCCTGGCCAGGATCCAAGCGATTTTCCGCCGGGCGACCAACAGCAAATCGGGACGTCTTCCCGACGAAATTCATTTCCATGATGTCACCGTGGACTTCCTTCGGTTCGAAGCCCGGAAATCCGGGCGGACGCTCGAGATGTCGCGGAAGGAATTCGGCGTCCTCCGTCTCCTTGCTGCGCGGGCGGGCGAGGTCGTAACGCGCGACGAGTTGCTGGACCAGGTCTGGGGCTACGATCGGTTCCCGACGACCCGGACGGTGGACAATCATCTTGCCCTCTTGAGATCGAAGATCGAGGACGACCCCTCCCATCCGAAGTTCTTGATCACCGTCCGCGGCGTGGGATACAAGCTCCTCTTGGGGGAATGACATTTCCATGACCTTAAGCCGACGCGGACATTAAATAATTTTTACGAAAAAATGACGCCCAACTGACGATTTCGTGACTCATCCGTCAGCGGCCGGAGATATTATGGAGACGGAATGCTGATCAAGGAGACATCCAGGATGAAAAAAGCAGCCGCATGTCTTTTCGTTTTCATTCTTTTAGCCGCCCTCGGAATCGGTCTGACGCCCCAAAGCGCCTCTGACCTGTTCCAAAAGGCGCTGACCAAGGAGAAAGCCGAGGGGAACTTGGAGGAGGCCATCGCGCTGTTTCAGCAAGTGGTGGACAAGGGCGGGGATGAAGCTTTAGCCGCCCAGGCCCAGCTCCATATCGGCATCTGCTATGAAAAGCTGGGCCTGGGCAAGGCCCGCGAGTCCTATCAGAAGGTCATCGACCGCTATCCGCGGCAGGCCGAGGCCGTCAGGGCGGCCCGGGAGAATCTGGCTTCGCTGGCGAACGCCGCACCGAGAATCGCCGGCGGGATCCGGGATTTCACCATCCGCCGCGTGTATGACGGGACCGGTCCGGAGTGGGGGAACGGGCTCTCGTCGGACGGACGGTACTTGGCTTATACGGACTGAGACACCGGGGACATGGCCGTGGTCGAACTCGCGACACGCCAGCACCGGCGATTCACGGACACGGGAGGCCTGACGAAGCCGTCGGGTGAGTTCGGCGAAACGAGCGCCTTTTCGCCCGATGACAAGCAGATCGCCTATGGCTGGCAGGGCCGGGATCGCGTCTGCGAACTTCGGGTCGTCGGCTTCGATGGGACGAATCCCCGGATCGTTTTACGAGATGCGAACGTGGCCTGGTTCCGTCCCCATGACTGGGCCAAGGACGGAAAACGCATTTTGATCCAGATCATGCGGAAAGACAAGCCGATCCAGATCGGCATGGTTTCCGCGACCGATGGCACGATCCGCGTGATTCGGGAACTCCAGGCCAAAGGCGAGGATTTGGGAATGGCCCTCTCAGCCGACGGCGGAACCATCGCATATTCGGTATCGCCGGACCCTGCGTCCTCTAAACGCGATGTGTTCCTGATGAAAACGGACGGATCCGGCCATGAGGCGCTCGTGTCCCATCCCGCGGACGATTACCTGCTGGGCTGGGCGCCCGATGGCCGCCAAGTGGTGTTCGCCAGCGACCGGACTGGTTCTTATGGAATATGGAACGTCGAGGTCTCAAATGGCCGCGCCCTGGGGACTCCCCAATTGATCAAAGGAGATCTCAACAAAGTCGATCCCGTGCGGCTGACCGCCAACGGAACCCTCTATTACATCCTCTTCTCGAACCTGACGGACGTCTATACGGCTCCGATCGATCCGGAAACCGGGAAGATTATCGGTGGACCCGCGCCGGTGAAGGTCCGCTATGCGGGGGCTAATGCCGCCCCGGATTGGTCTCGCGATGGAACGCGCCTCGCCTATCGTACCAAACGAGGCGCCGAGTCCGGACCCGCTGTTTCGGCATTAATCTCTGTCCTCGACTTAAAATCCGGCGAGGAACAGCAGATCGCGCCGCGATTGGATTCGATCGGGAATATCGACGGGCCAATCTGGGCGCCGGACGGCCAATCGGTCCTGATCATCGGGAACCGAGGCGAAGAAAGAGGCATTTATAAAGTCGAGATCCCAAGCGGTGTGACGTCGCCTTTGGTGGTCTTTCCGCCGTATCAATACACTTTGTTTGCCGTCTGGTCGCCCGACGCGAAGAGTATTTTCTACCCGCAAGGGAATCCGACCCATATTCTACGGCGCGACCTGGAGACCGGCCGAGATACGGAACTCGCCAAAATGGATGGGCCGGCGGGGATCCCGCGGATCACTCTTTCGCCGGATGGAAAATGGTTGGCCTTTACGTCCTTGGACGTTTTGAAGGAACCCCAGAGGCTGATGATCGTTGCCGCAGCAGGCAGTCCGGCCCGGGAGATCTATCGCACCCAAACGGGTGAGTATCTCCACTGGATCCAGTGGACGCCGGATGGACGTTTCCTCTGGTTCAGAAGATATGTCCCGCCCGCGGACGCCAAGACAAAGCCTATGATCACATATTGGCGCGTATCGGCGGACGGACAGAACCTGCGGCAGCTGGAACTCGCCCTCCCTGGAGGGGGGGATATATGCATTCACCCCGACGGCCGCCAGATCGCCTTTACGTCAGGACAAGGGAAGATCGAGCTCTGGGCGCTCGAGAACTTTCTGCCGCCAAACAAAAAATGAAAGGTTCAGATGCCTGCGTCGGCGGGCCCAATCTCAAGGAGAAATAGAGCCTCGAATGCATTATAGTTGAAAAGAAATCCTATCGGCAATTTTTGGCTGCCGGATTGAAATTAAGGTGACAGGCAACTCAATTCCTAATAATCCCCCCCACTCCCCCTTTAGAAAAAGGGGGGGTGGGGGGATTTAATTTCGATATGGCGTTGTCTGTCACCGAAATTAAGACGCGATAATTGAAATTCGGCATAACCACGAGTTCAGCTCTAGACATTGCGCCTGCTATTCGCTAAACTTGAATTCTTTTCATCGCAGAGTCAGGATTAACAGATTCTGGAGACCGGGCGTGCGCAAAATCTCTCGACGCAAGTTTCTGCAAAACACATTGGTTGCTATTGCATCCCACGAAGCGGGACGCAATTTGGTTTGGCCGCCGGAGTTCAAGCCGACTCCAAGCTCTAAAGTTTTGCCCTCGGTTGCGGTGTCCAAAGGCACGGAGGCCGATTCTGCCGAAACGATCCTCAAGACGGCCCTCGACGGCCTGGGCGGCCTAGAGCGCTTTATCAAGCCAGGCCAAACAGTCGCCATCAAACCAAACGCGACCTGGTCCTATCCCCCCTTGACGGCTTCTTCGACAGACCCCAGGTTGCTGGGGGCGCTCATTCTCATGGTCATGAACGCCGGCGCGGGCCGCATCATCGTCATGGATCACTGTTCCTTGGATCCGGGCACCGCCGATTGCTTGCGCATCAACGGTCTCGGCAGTGTCGTCGATAATCTCGACGTGGAAAAAATCTTTCCCGACCGCAATCTTTCGCCGAAAGATCTTTTTTGCCAGGTTGATCTCCCCAGTGGAAAGGCCTTTCGAAAGTTAGGCGTCATCAAAGCGGCGGTCGAGGCCGAGGTGCGGATCAACATGGCCGTGGCTAAGAGTCATATTGTCACCAGGCTGACCATGTGCCTCAAGCATATGATGGGTTTTTTGGAGACGCCCAGCGTCCTGCACGCTCAGCTCGAACAAGGCATTGCCGATATCAACACGCCATCACCGATCCAGGCGCATCTTCATATCTTGGAGGCGATCCGGGTACGGTTGCCGACCGGGGGCCGTCTTCAAGCCGGGGGTCCAGAAACCGACAGCACGCACCCGCAGAAGATCAAACGAATGAACCAGGTTATCGCAGGCATCGACCCCGTTTTAATGGATACCTATGGCTGCACTAACCTTTTATCACTCAAACCGGAAGAAATCATGCATCTTGAACTCGCCTTTGAGTCCGGAGTGGGCGAGATGGACGTGGATAAAGCTCTGCGCGAAGAACGGCTTCGCATCTTTTCGACCGGCCAGACTCCCCTCAAACCGGCTTCAATGAAATTATGGTGACAGACAACTCAATGCCTAAATAATCCCCCCCACCCCCCTTTAGAAAAAGGGGGTGAGGGGGGATTTAATTTTGGGATTGCGTTGACTGTCACCGAAATAGACCGAAATAATTTAGAGATTGGGTTGTCTGTCACCGAAATTAAAAGACCTGTTCTTTGAAATACCTCTGTGCCTGAACGGCCTTCTCCAGGTCAAGGGACGAGCCTTCGCGGCGGAAGTCAAGGGACGAGCCTTCGGCTCGCCACTCACCCGTGTCTTATATCAACGGGCGAGTACGGCGGAAGTGGATCCCCGGGCAAAGCCCAGGGCCCCTGCCGCCGTGGACCC
>JAUYDS010000065.1 GCA_030691735.1 Candidatus Aminicenantota bacterium | reverse complement strand
AAAGTGGAAAGTGTAGACGCGACCCCAATCGCTTGAATTCGAGCCCCCCTTTTCGTATAATAGCGGCTCGCCTGTCAGTCGGATAGCGAGGAGCGCCGGAGAGTCCGCCCTTATCATCCCCCGCACGGTCCAAAGCCCAGGCTGATTTGACATGAATTGAAAAGGCATCGGTTTCCATGAGCACAGACATCGCCAGAATGCGCAATATCGGAGTCAGCGCCCATATCGATTCGGGCAAGACCACGCTGACCGAGCGGATCCTCTTCTACTGTAAAAAGATCCACCGGATCCACGAGGTCAAGGGCAAGGACGGCGTGGGCGCGACCATGGACCACATGGAGCTCGAGCGCGAGCGCGGCATCACCATCACCTCGGCCGCGACCTACGTTGAATGGTCCGGCCACTCGATTAACATCATCGACACGCCCGGCCACGTCGACTTCACCATCGAGGTCGAGCGGTCCCTCCGCGTCCTCGACGGGGCCATCCTCGTCCTCTGCTCGGTCGGCGGCGTGCAGTCGCAGACGATCACCGTGGACCGCCAGCTCAAGCGATACGACGTCCCCCGCATCGCCTTCATCAACAAATGCGACCGGGTCGGGGCCAACCCCACCAAGGTCCGCGACCAACTCGAGGAGAAGCTCCACCACAACGCCGTCCTGATGCAGATCCCGATCGGGCTCGAGGACAAGCTGACGGGCGTCGTGGACCTGGTCTCGCTCAAGGCCCTCTATTTCGACGGCCGCGACGGTGAGACCGTCCGCGTCGAAGAGATCCCGGCCGAACTACGGGACGAAGCCTGGACGCGGCGCGAGGAGATGCTCGACGCCGTCTCGATGTTCTCCGACGGGCTGACCGAGGCCATCCTGGAGAACAAGGTCACAGAGGACCTGATCCACGCCGCGGTGCGGACCGGCACGATCGCCCGCAAGCTGACGCCCGTCTTCGTCGGATCGGCCTATAAGAACAAGGGCATCCAGCCGTTGCTCGACAGCGTCGTCCGCTATCTGCCCAATCCCGCCGACGTCAAGAACGTCGCCCGGGACCTGGACGAGGGTGGCAAAGAGATCGTCCTCAAGGCCGACGACGACGCCCCCACCGTGCTTCTCGCTTTCAAGCTCGAGGACGGTCCCTACGGCCAGCTGACCTATATCCGCATCTACCAAGGCAGTCTCAAGAAAGGCGACGAGATCTATAACACGCGCTCCCGGCAGAAGGTCAAGATCGGCCGCCTCGTCCGGATGCACGCCGACAGCATGGAGGATATCGCTTTCGCCGGCGCCGGGGACATCGTCGCCCTGTTCGGCATCGACTGCGCCTCGGGCGACACGTTCGCCTCGCCCGGCCTCAACGTGGCCATGACCTCGATCTTTGTCCCTGAGCCGGTCATCTCTCTCGCCATCCAACCCAAGGACAAGAAGGCCCTCGACAAAATGGCCAAGGCCCTGAATCGGTTCACCAAGGAGGACCCGACGTTCAGGACGCACGTCGATCCCGAATCCCACGAGACCATCATCCAGGGCATGGGCGAACTGCACCTCGACGTCTACGTCGAACGGATGAAGCGCGAATACAACGCCGAGGTCGAGACCGGCAAACCGCAGGTCGCCTACCGCGAGGCCATCGGCCAGCGGGTCGAATTCGACTACACCCACAAGAAGCAGACCGGCGGCGCGGGCCAGTTCGGCCGGGTCATCGGGACGATCGAGCCGTTGGCCGAAGGGGTCTACGAGTTCGTCAACGAGGTCAGGGGCGGCCGCATCCCGCGGGAATTCATCCCCGCCTGCGACAAGGGATTCCAGGCGGCGGTTAAAAAGGGCGACCTGATCGGGTTCCCGATCACCGGCGTCCGGGTCACGCTGACCGACGGGGCGTATCACGAGGTGGATTCCTCGGACCACGCCTTCCAGGCCGCGGCCATCGGGGCGTTCCGCCAGGTCTACCGCAAGGCCAAGCCGCAGATCCTCGAGCCGATCATGAAGGTCTCGGTCGAGGGCCCGTCCGAGTTCGCCGGCAACATCTTCGCCACCATCAACCAGCGGCGAGGGATCATCGTCAGCTCGGTCGAGGACGGCATTTTCTCGCGCGTCGACGCCGAGGTGCCGCTGAGCGAGATGTTCGGGTATTCGATGGTCCTGCGGTCGCTGACCCAAGGCAAGGCCGAGTTCACCATGGAGTTCCTGAAATACGGCCGGGTGCCGGCCCAGGTCGCCGAGGAGCTCATCGCCCAGCATCAGGAACGGCAACGAGAAGGAACAAAATAAGGAGAGTCCGACGATGGTCAAAACCGAGCTGATCAAGCGGAGCCCGCTGAGGGTCCTGGAAAAATCCATCCACGGCGGGCTGGGCAGCGGAAACATCGGCGTCCTCGCCTCGCCCAAAGGCGTGGGCAAGACGGCCTGCCTGGTCCACATCGCCACGGACAAGCTGTTTCAGGGCAAGCCCATCATCCACGTTTCGTATTCGAGCCGCGTCGACTACATCATCACCTGGTACGAGGACATCTTCAAGGAGATCGCCAAGAACCGGAAATTGAAGGACGCCGTGGACGTCCACGACGAGATCATCAAGAACCGGGTCATCATGAACTTCAAGCAGGAGGGCTCGCGCACGGAGCAGGTTCTTAGAAGCGTCGAGGCCATGATCACGTTCGGCAAGTTCGCCGCCGACGCGATCATCGTCGACGGCTACGATTTCACCCGGTCCGCCTGCGAGGATCTGGAGAAATTCAAGGAATTCGCCCGCAAGCTCGGGCTCGAGGTCTGGTTCAGCGCCTCGCTCAAAGAGACGGGAGGGCCCCTCTATGACGGGAGCGGGATCCCGGTCGTTCTGAATCCCCTCTGCGCCGCGATCGACGTCCTTATCACCCTCCACGCCAGGGGGGACCACGTCGAGATCGAGGTCGTCAAGGACCACGAGCATCCGGCTCCCGGGGTGCTTCCGATCAAGCTCGATCCGAAGACGCTGCTCATCCAATAGCCGATCGATGAGGCATCTTTCTCATCGTAATAATCCCCTCTCCCCCTCTTCAATCAGGAGAGGCGGGGGGCGGGGATGGATCCGTTATTTCGGCAACATATTCCCTTTTTGGCTGATGCTGGCCGCCCTTCCTCTGCCGTTTTTCACCCAGGTGAAAACAGTCAAGGACGACGTCGGCCAAGTCTTTCCGCTGGCCGAGCCGCCGCGGCGCATCGTTTCCCTCGCCCCGAACATCACCGAGATCCTCTTCGCCCTCGGGCTGGGCGATCAGATCGTCGGCGTGACGCGCTATTGCGATTATCCGGCCGCCGCGCTCCAAAAGGACAAAGTGGGCGGCCTGACCGATCCCAACGTCGAACGGATCCAATCTCTCAAACCAGACCTCGTCATCGCTTTTCGCGGGAATCCCTGGAACGTCATCCAAAAGCTCCAGTCCCTCCGCCTTCGCGTTTTCGTCCTGGACATCGGGAACGACCTGGGGGCGGTACCGAAAACCATCGAGAAGATCGGACGGGTCACGCAGAAAGAGAGCGAGGCCGGCGCGCTTATCCGGTCCCTTGAGCAGCGCTATCAGAAGGTCACGGCGGCCCTGGCGTCGGTCGTCGTCCAGCCGAAGGTCTTCCTCAACCTCCACGGCATGAACCTGGCCACGTGCGGCCGGCCGAGCTATCTCAACGGCCTGATCGAGCGGGCCAAGGGCGCCAACATAGCCGGCCGCGCGCCCAAGGCTTGGCTGGACTACAGCCGCGAGCAGTTCATCAAGGACGATCCCGACATCATCGTCGTCCTGGCCGCGTCCGCCGAAGCTTTCGCGAAAGCCAGAGAGTGGTTCAAAACCCAGGCGGGATTCGAGACCGTCGCCGCCGTCCGGACCGGCCGCATCCATTTTCTCGACGAGAACAAGGCCAGCCGGTTCGGTCCGAGGCTTTATGACGCCTTCACGGAGCTCGTCCGCATCCTCCACCCGGAGATCTTCTAAAGAACGATTTCCGGCGGTCTTCCGTATATCCCATTGGAGCCGGGCGGATCGGCGTGTTAGAATCGAGGCCACGAACGACCATGATCTTCTTTTTTGTCAGGGATCATAAGAACGATCTTCGCTTCTTTTCGTCCGAGCCTCCCAAGGCGGTCGAGATCAAGCGATCCAAAGCCAAAGAGGCCTGGGAGTTGGCTAAAAAAAAGTTAATGCTCCTCCCCCAGAGGACCCTCCGTCAGGAACAGGCCTTTTACCGCGCCCTCAAGATCAAGGACCCGGCCGTCCGGATCCACTACTCCGGATTTTCCGATGAACACAGGATCGAGCACAAGTTCCGTTTCTTCCTGAACAAGCAGCGGACCAAACGGATCTTTTATCTCATCTGCGAGGCCGTCGTTCTGCCCTTCACCGCTCTGACCATGCCTCTCCCCGGCCCGAATCTCACCTTCTACGTGCTGGCCCTGTTGATGATCACCCACTGGCAGTCGTTCGTCGGCGTCCGGGCCATTCTGAAAAAAGAGCACGAGTTCGTCGGCGCGCCGCTTTTAGCTGAATGGGAAAACGCGGTCAAAGCGCGTGACGAGGCCGCCTTCCCCGGCATCCTGGACCGGATCGAGACGGAATTCGGGCTGAAAGGGCTGGGCAAGATCCTCTGAAAATAAGCCAGCGGGAACTCATTCCTGCGTCTTGTCTTTTAGAAAAGCTTCGATCTTGACACGGATCTGATCCCTGACCCGGCGGAAAGCGGTCAGGACTTCTTCCTCGGTTCCCGTGGCCCGAGCAGGATCTTCGAAGCCCAAATGGACCCGCTCGACGCCGCCGAAGAAGAGAGGGCAAGTTTCATTCGCTCCATCGCAGAGGGTGATGACATAGTCGAACGGTTGGCCTTCGAATTCTTCGAGAGATTTGCTTCTGGCCCGGCCGTGATCGATGCCGATTTCCGCCAAGACCTTGAGCGCGGCCGGATGAGGCGTCTTGGGGGCCGTGCCGGCGGAATACGCTTCGAAACGATCTCCCAGATCGTGATTGACCAGAGCCTCGGCCATCTGGGACCGGGCGCTGTTGGCCGTGCAGAGAAAAAGCAGGCGTTTTTTCATTTTAAAAAACCAGGTTAAACAGAAACCCAACGATCATAATGCCCGTCGCCACGATGCCCACGAAGATGAGAATCAAGGGCATCTTGAGGACTTTCTTCAAGATGATCGTCTCCGGCAGCGACAAGCCGATGACCGACATCATAAAGGCGAGAGCGGTCCCGAGCGACGCCCCTTTTTCGAGCAGAGACTGGACGATGGGGATGATGCCCGCCGCGTTCGAGTACAGGGGGACGCCGATCAGAACGGACAGCGGCACGGACCACCAGGCCGATTTGCCCATGAAGGAGGCCATGAAGTTCTCCGGCACGTAGCCGTGGACCGCGGCCCCGACCCCGATCCCGATCAAGATGTAGATCCAAACCTTCCCGACGATTTCCTTCACGGCCGACAGGCCGGCCTCGATCCGCTGAGGGAATGACCTCCATTCGCCTTCAAAAGCCCCGCCCTCGCTCTTGAACTGATAGACCCAGTCCTCGACGAACCGCTCGAGCTTGAGCTTGCCGATGATCCAGCCCGAAGAAATGGCGATGATCAATCCGGTCGAGACATAGAGAAGGGCCGTTTTCCAGCCGAAAAGGCCGAAGAGCAGGACGACGGCCACTTCGTTGATCATCGGAGCGGCGATCAGGAACGAAAACGTCACCCCGAGGGGAATGCCGGACTCGACGAAGCCTAAAAACAGTGGGATGGCCGAGCACGAGCAGAACGGCGTCACGATCCCCAGGGCGCCGGCCATGACGTTGCCCGCGAAGAGGGACTTGCCCTCCAGGATCCTACGTGTTCTCTCCGGGGAAAAATAGGTCCGGATGATCCCCACGACAAAGACGATCAGGGTCAGCAGCAGGAGCACCTTGGGGACCTCGAAGAGAAAGAACCGGATCGTTTCGGCCAAATGCGAGCCGGCGGGCATTTCGAGAAGAGAGAAAACGATGAAATCCGCCGCCGTCTTCAAATTCAGATAAAGAACGACCCAGAGGGGGATCAACCCCAGAAGTCCCGCGTATTTCCCGGCGCCGTTCGTTTTCATGAATGCCCGTCCTTACATATGAAGCATTCATCATATATGTAAATGCGGACGATGTCAAGGCCTTGACAAACACATGGGCGATATATGAATATACGTTCATATTATACGAACGACCATGAAAGAGATACTGAAATTCTTCAAAACGCTTTCGGACCCGACCCGTCTCCGGATCATTCTCCTTCTTCTCGGGAAAGATCTGTGCGTCTGCGAATTGACCTTCATTTTGAAGATGTCGCAGTCCCGGGTGTCCCACCAGCTCAGGATTCTCCGCGACGCCGGGCTGGTCGAGGACAAACGCGACGGAAAGTGGATGATCTACGGCATCCCGCCGGGCATCCGAGACACGCTTCGCCCCTTGTTGGATCTTTTCGGAAAAGAAGAGAGGATGGAATCGGTGGAGCGCCTTAGGGACCTGAAAAATCTCAAGCTCTGTCTCAAAGAGGATATCCGAAGGACGCGGGGACGCCGGACGC
>JAUYDS010000050.1 GCA_030691735.1 Candidatus Aminicenantota bacterium | reverse complement strand
GGGTCCACGGCGGCAGGGGCCCTGGGCTTTGCCCGGGGATCCACTTCCGCCGTACTCGCCCGTTGATATAAGACACGGGTGAGTGGCGAGCCGAAGGCTCGTCCCTTGACTTCCGCCGCGAAGGCTCGTCCCTTGACCTGGGATTTTCCTTTCCTAGTGTTGCGTCTCAATAACGGCTTTACAATAATCCTGGAACCGTCATTCCCGCGAAAGCGGGAATCCAGATTAAAAAGACTGGATTCCGGATCAAGTCCGGAATGACAACATTGTAAAGTCATTGCTGATACCTAGCCTACTTGCCCTCGGTATCAATGTATTTGGCCGTCCACTCGATCTCTCCGCTTTTGGCGGCGAGCAGAGTGAGCTTGACCAGCGGGCCGTCTTTATCTTTCCTCTGGACGGCCGCGCCGCGGCATTCGATATCGGCGAAGGCATAGCCCGCCGGCTGGGTCAGGTAGAGGACATAAGGATCGCCGCCGACGACGAGGCTCCTGCCGCTCAGACGATCGTTCTCCCAACGCAGGTCCAAGAGATCGACTCCGCCGCAAGTGACATGCCGGCTGGTGGCGACGAGCTGTGGCCGCGGCAGCCGCCGCCGGATGCAGAAAGCCTGTGATCTAAAACGGGAGTCGATCGTCCCCGGATCGAATCCGCCCGTGAACGAACCGAGAAGCCTCTTCGTCCAGAACTCGAAGACATAATATTCGCTCCGCGGATCCAACCCGAGGTCGGAGAAGGAGAGCTCGGCCTCGTCGCCGCCCGTCCTTCCGAGGACCGCCCAGTCGTCGAACGGCCGGACGATCTCAAGCAGATAGAGGTGGCAGGCCGGCGTGTAGCCGGCATCGAAGGGCCGCGGACCCGAGCCGCTGACCTCGACGTCGACCCGTCCCAGCGCGTTGGATCGGGAGGGATCGACGTCGTAGATCTGGCCGGGCAGCGTGAAAAGGACCGGCGCGGTCCGTTTGGCAGGCTCGATGTCGCCTTTGCGGTAGAGATCGGGTTTATCGGTCAGGAGAAGGACCGAGCCGGTCAGGGACGTGACCAGCGTCGAGCGGTAGCGATCGTCGTTAAGCTCGATGTGGTCGGGATCGTTCCGCCAAACGACGTTGTTGAAGGAATTGTACTGGGACAGGCCGGCATAGGCGAAGCCGTCGTCGCCGATCCGGCAGCCGTCGATGATGCCGATGAGCTCGGGCCGGATCCCCCAACAGCCGAGCATGAAGGCGTCGCGGCCGATCTCGTCGCGGATGGTCTGGGCATAGCGGCGATAGGCGGCCGTGAGGTCGATCTTGGCCTTCTCGAAATACTCGCGATGGGCATTGTAGCCTTCGTAGCGCAGGTGGCGCAAAGCGTCCACTTTGAAATATTCCCAGCCCTGGGCGCGCAATCCTTTATAAAGAGGCTGGATCAGCATTTTGAGCGCCGTTGGGTTTGAGGCGTTCACGACGTGATCGATCCAATTGCCCCGCACCGGCTTGCCTCCGGAGTCCCGGACAAACCACTCCGGATGCTTCTGCGGTTCATCGCCATCGGAAAAGCTGGCCGCCGTCCATAGACCCGGTTTGAGGCCTTTGGATTTGATGTAATCAGCCAGGAACTTCAAGCCTCGCGGGAACTTCGCGTTGGGGGTGAGCCACAGATCCGGAGCGCCCCGGCCTCTCTGGTATCCGTCGTCGATCTGGAGGACCTCGTATCCGAAAGGGCCCATCTTTTCCGAGAAGACGTCGGCTGTTTCCACGATGTCCTTTTCCGTAACGTCGGCGAAGAAGGCGAACCAGGAAATCCAGCCGGAGACCGACGTCGGCCAAACGCGGTAGGCCCACGGTTCGAAAAAGCCCAGTCCGCGGTGTTTCTGGTAATAACGCGGACGGAAGCGGATGACGATCTCGTTTCCCTCGCTTTCCAGGATGAAGGCGCGCCCGCCGTCCTGGGCGTCCTGCGGTTGAAGGACCGTTCTCGGCCCGAAGTCGATCGACAGCGCCCAGTCGCCGCCACGGTCATAGACGGCACGGTTGCGCAGGTTGCGGCTGAGGCCGGAGACGTGCCGCACCAGGAGCGGTCCACGGTTCGGCCGGTCGATCTCGCAGGGGAAGGATTCCCCGCCGCCGAAGACCGTTCCCGCGAGCTTCATCCACCGGCCCCTTCCCGAGGATGTCAGGAGCAGGACCTGCTCGACGCGCTCTCCGAGGCGATAAACGTTTTCACGGCGCTGGAACGACTCGGGACCGGTTTCGACGGCGCCCTCGAAGATCGAACGGCCGTCGTAGCGGACGACGATCTTGCCGCCGGCGATCTCGATCCGGGCGGGTGCGTTCGGGGGCGCTTTGGGCCCCGTTTGCGCAGCAGCCAAGGAAAAGAGTAACGACAGGAAGAGGCTGATCGCGGTCATTATTTTTCGGTCCATGGTTTTCCTCGCCGTCGACATGAGGTTCCGAGTGATCTGAGAGGCAGGGATAAGGTCATGGCGGATTTCCTTTAAGGGTAAACTGGAAAGTCGAAGCCGGACGCCGGACTCACATATATTTGCCGGCGATATAATTGCTGAGTTGTTCGATCAGGTCCTCTTTCTCGGTCAGGAGCGACTTGATGACGTCCCCGATGGAGATGAGGCCCATGAACTTGCCCTCCTCGCAGACGGGGAGATGCCGGATGTGCTTGCCCGTCATCAGGACCATGCATTCTTCGACCGTGTGCGATAGCTTGACATAGAACATCTTCTCGATCGGGGTCATGATCTCATCGACCGAGGTCTCCTTGGAGGTCTTGCCGAGGAGAATGACCTTCCGGGCGTAGTCCCGCTCCGAGATGATCCCGCGGACCTCGTTCTTCTCGTCCATGACCATCAGCGCCCCGATCTGTTTATCGCTCATGAGCATGAGCGCGTCGAAGACCTTGGCTTTCGGGGAGATCGACCAGACGGTCTTGGCTTTTGCGTCTAAGATCTCTTTGACTGTTTTCATCGTCCCTTTCCTCCGTGACAACGACAGTCCATATTTCTCTTCATTCTATCGCGGCCGGCGGCCGATTGCAAGAAGCGGCGCCCCGTTGAGCGAGAGAAAAAACTGATGGGCCCCTTTCTGCGTCGCGAGCCCCGACATCCAGATGAATGTCGCGAACGGTTCGGAAAATCCGGCCGGCGGAATTCGCCAAGATGAGGCTGTTTAAAAAGAAGGGATGAAAAAAGCCTTTATTGAAAAAGATTGACGAATAGACTTGACAAAAAAAGATTTGAGAATTAAATTATATCTAGATATATCTAATAGTATCGTGCTATAACGTAAAGGAGAAGATATGCAATACGGATCAAGACATGGATTTTGGCCGAAAGGTGAGAGAATCTTTCACAAGGGCGACTTCAAGTATCTAATCCTCGACCTACTTAAGCAAAAGCCCCGGCACGGATATGAGATCATCCGCGATCTCGAAGAGAGCTTCAACGGATTCTATTCTCCCAGCCCCGGTGCGATCTATCCGACCCTCCAATGGCTCGAAGAGGCGGGGTACGTCACCTCGGTTCAACAGGAGAGCAAAAAGATCTATACGATCACCGAAGAAGGAAAAACGTATCTGGCCGGAAAAGAAAAAGAGACCGCCGAGATCAAG
>JAUYDS010000149.1 GCA_030691735.1 Candidatus Aminicenantota bacterium | reverse complement strand
GATCCCCAGACAAAGCCTGGGGCCCCTGCCGCCGCCCCGCCCGCCGGGGACGCGGATTTCATCAAAGAGAGATCAAGCGGATATCCGCTTTTTCTTCAGGCCTTCGTTCATGCTGCCCGTTCTGTAGCCGGCCAGGTCGAGCGTGACGTAAAGATAGCCCCGTTTTTTCAGGGCGGCGACGACCTTGGACAGAACGGCCGGTCTCATGATTTTGTCGAACTCCTCAGGGATGATCTCGATGCGGGCGACATCCCCGTGATGGCGGACGCGGAGCTGGCCGAACCCGAGCGCTCTCAAGTCGTTCTCGGCGGCCCCGACCTGTTTCAAGCTCGGGATGTCGATTTTCGTATGATAGGGAAAACGGGAAGCCAGACAGGCCAGGGAGGGCTTGTTCCAAGTCGGAAGTCGGAACATTCTGGACAGCTCCCGGATATCGTTCTTGGTCAACTTCGCCTCTTTGAGCGGCGAGCGAATGCCGATCTCCCGGCCGGCTTTGGCCCCGGGTCGGAAATCACCGGCATCGTCCGCGTTCTGACCGTCAAGAACGAATGCGATCCCCTCCTGCTCCGCGATCCGCTTCAACGTCGAGAACAGTTCCGTCTTACAGTAATAACACCGCAAGGGAGGGTTCCGGACGAAGTCGGGATTTTGAATTTCATGGGTGTGGATGACCCGATGTCTGACCTTCAGCTTTTTGGCCAGCGCTCTGGCCTCGCGGATCTCCTTCCCCGGATAGGTCTCCGAGCCGGCGATCACCGCCAGGACGTTGTCGACGCCGAGGACATCGACCGCCGCCTTGAGCAGGAGCGTGCTGTCCACGCCCCCGGAAAAGGCGACAAGCACCTTGTTCATGCCCCGAAGGATGCCTTCGAGCTTCTTGAGCTTGTGCGGGAGCGCCTGATCCGCGGTCGGGAACTTGGTCATGTTCGCCCTTTTGCTGTCGTCATTTCTTTATCGAAACGAGGTCATCGATTTCCTTCAACAGCTCTTCTCCGATCTTATTTTCGGGGACCCGGCGGATGAGTTTGCCGCCCTTGAAAATGACGCCGGTGCCGTGGCCGCAGGCCACGCCGATGTCCGCTTCTTTGGCTTCTCCCGGCCCGTTGACCATACAGCCCATGACGGCCACCGTCGGGCTCTCCGGAATCCCTGACAACCGCTTTTCGATCTCGGCCGCGATTTTCCGCAGGTCCACTTCACACCGGCCGCAGGTCGGACAGGAAACGATGTTCGGCCCCCGGCGGCGGAGGCCAAGGCTGCCCAGGATCTGGTAAGCGACCCGGACCTCCTCCTCGGGAGGCGCGGTCAATGAGACCCGGACGGTGTCCGCCAGCCCTTCGCTCAGCAGGAGCCCCAGGCCGACGGCCGATTTGACGGCGCCGGGCAACAGCGTCCCCGCCTCCGTGATGCCGGCGTGGAATGGATAATCGACGCTCCGCGCCAGGAGGCGGTAGGCCTCGAGGGTTCTCAGGACATCGGAAGCCTTTAAAGAGACCTTGATGAGACGGAAATCCAGTTCCTCCAGGATCCGGATATGCCGCAGGGCGCTTTCGACCATGGCCGCGGCGGTCGCTCCGCTGTGTTTTTTCTGGATGTCCTTTTCGAGCGATCCGGAATTGACCCCGATGCGGATAGGGATTCCCCGGTCCTTGGCCGCGGCGACGACGGCGCGGACCTTCTCCCGTGACCCGATATTGCCCGGATTGAGGCGCAGCCCGTCGACGCCGAGATCGATGGAAGCCAGGGCCAGCCTGTGATCGAAATGGATGTCAGCGATGAGCGGCAGGCGAACCCTCTTTCGGATCTCCCGGAGGGCGCTCACGGCGGCCCCGTCGGGCACGGCCAGCCGGACGATCTCGCAACCCGCCTTTTCCAGCCGCCGGATCTGAGCGACCGTGGCCCGGATATCCCGGGTGTCCGTCTTGGTCATCGATTGAACGGAGATCGGCGCGCCCCCTCCGATCAGCAGACCTCCGAGGGAGATGCGGCACGTTCGGCGCCGGGCTGAGAGGATCATCGGCCGTGACATTTTTCTAAAACGGGACCAGGCTTTTCCAGCCGTGAGGCAGGCGCCTGACGATATCGTTAAGGATCAGGAAGACGAAAAGAAACATAAAGACGGCGAACATGATCTGCGTCCAGACTTGCTTCAGCTTCGGCCCCAGATCCCGGCGCATGATTCCTTCCAGTCCCAGAATGAAAATCTGGGTCCCATCGAGCGGCAAGAAGGGGATGGGCAAAAGATTGAGCACGCCGAGTTGAAGGCTGAGGAATCCCATAAACCATAAGAGCTTCATGAATCCCATCTGAAAGAAGGAATAGGACATGCTGGCGATCTCGAGGGGACCGCCCAGATTCTTGGAGGCGGAAGCCTGGCCCGTAAACAGCTTTCTGATCAAATCCAGGAGCATGAAGGCCATGTTGGAACAATCCTTGAGACTCTGGTTCAAAGCCCCGATGAAGCCGTATTTCATCTCCACGGACTTCATGACCTGGAGAACGCCGATTTTGCCGACCTGCCCCTCGCGCTGGGGCCTGATCCGGAGCAGGACGGGCCGACCCTCGCGGACGACGTCGAATTCCAGCTCTTTCTCCGCGCTCTTTTCGATGACCTCGATGAACTTGTAAAAATAGACGGGCTCGCCGTTGATGGCCCTAATCTCATCGCCCGCTTTCAGCCCGCCTTTCTCGGCCGGAGAATTCGGCTTCACCATCTGAACCTGGGTCAGTATCTTCCCATAGAATCCCGCGTAGCCAAGGTCGAACTTGTACTTTTTGTCTTTCTCGGTCAGAAGCCCGACGGGGAAGATCGTGCCGCCGCGTTTGATCTCGAGCGCGAGGAGCTTCTCGGGCTTGGTCCCGATGGCCAACTCCACGTCGCTCCACGTCTCGACCTTCTTATGGTTGATACTCACGATTTCGTCGTCGATCTTGAGGTCGGTCTTCGACGCGGGCGAGTCGGCATCGATCCAGCCGATGACGGGTTTTTCGTTCAGATACTCCGGGACGGACACGCCGGCCATATTGACAACGGCGAAGATCAATATGGCGAGCAGAACATTCATCAGCGCGCCCATGACGATGATCAGAAAGCGCTCCCACCTTTTCTTGGCCATGTAATTGTCTGGTTCAAGAATCCGGCCGGCTTCAAAAGCCTCTTCGCCGAGAAACTTGACATAGCCCCCGACCGGGATCAGGCTGATCCGGTAATCCGTCGGGCCCTTTCGACGACCGAACAACCTTTTTCCGAACCCGAACGAGAACACTTCGACGCGGACCCCCACCAGCTTGGCCATGAAAAAATGGCCGAACTCGTGAATGAAGACCAGGACGCCGAAGACGAACAGGAAGGCCAGGATGGTGCCGAAGATTGCTCCCATGATTAATACCTTTGTTGGATGATTTTAAGGGTCCGCAGCCGCATACCCCGGTCGACGGCGAGGATATCGTCGAAGCCGCGGATACGGCTTTTTCTATGGCCGTCCACCGCCCGCTGGATCACGGAACGGATCGCCGTGAAACCGATCCGTCGCTCCAGAAAGGCCTCGACTGCGACCTCGTTGGCCGCGTTCAAGGCGACGGCCACGCTCTCCCCGTCCTTCATCGCTCTATACGCGAGCTCGATCAGAGGGAACCGCCGGAGTTCCACGGGAAAGAATTCCAGGACGCCGACCCGGCCCAGATCGAGCGGCGGGAGGATGGCGGACCGGCGATCGGGGCAGGTCAGAGCGTATTGGATGGGGATTCTCATGTCCGTCGGACTGAGCTGGGCCAGGACCGAACCATCCTTCATTTCGACCAGGGCGTGGACGATGCTTTGGGGATGGATGAGGACATCGAGCTGATCCGGAGCGAGGTCGAACAGCCAACGCGCCTCGATGAGCTCCAAGCCTTTGTTCATCAGCGTGGCCGAATCCACGGTCACCTTCTTCCCCATCTTCCAGCGGGGATGGGCCAGCGCCTCTTCGACCGTTTTTTTCCGGAGCTCGGACAGCGCCGTCCGGAAAAAAGGCCCTCCGGACGCCGTCAGGATCACTTTTTTCACATGGCGCGCGTCTTGACCGGCCAGGCACTGGAAAACGCCGCTGTGCTCGGAATCGACGGGGATGATCTTCGCTCCGGACGCCCGCGCCTCCTTTTTCAAGAGCGGGCCGGCCACGACCATCGATTCTTTATTGGCCAAAGCCACTTTCTTGCCGGCCCGGACCGCGGCCAACGTCGGCCGGAGGCCCTTGATCCCGGTGATGGCGGACACGACGACATCGCTGTCCGGGTCGCGGCCGATGTCCTCCGCCCCTTCGGGTCCGAACGTGACCTGGACCCGCTCGGCGCGGGTTTTAGCCCGGAAGCGGTCCGCGTCCTCTTTCTTCTCGAGCGAAACGAGTCTGGGCCGGAATTCGCGCGCCTGCTCTTCGAGCAAGCGGGTGTTCGACCCGGCGGCGAGGGCGGTGACGCGGAAACGGCCGGGGTGACGGCGGATCACGTCGAGCGTGTTCCGGCCGATCGTGCCGGTGGAGCCGAGGATCGCGACCTTTATCATGCCCGGTCAGTTCCAGAAATAGCGGATGAAGTAGTAGAAGAACGGGGCGGCGAAAAGAAGGCTGTCGATCCGGTCCAGGAAGCCGCCGTGACCGGGGAGCATGTTCGAGGAATCCTTGACCCCGGCCGCCCGCTTGAAGAGCGACTCGACGGGATCGCTGATCTGGGCCACGGCGTGGACGCACAATCCGCATAACGCCGCGTCGGCCAATCCGACCTGCTCGAGCAGAAGCGTCCGGGCCGCGACGGCGCCGAGGACGGCGAACAAAAGGCCTCCGACGCTCCCTTCCCATGTCTTGTGGGGGCTGGCCAGCGGGGTCAGTTTATGGCGCCCCCAAAGCTTTCCGAAAAGAAAGGACCCGGAATCGCCGAGGAAGATCACCGTGAAAAAAAAATAGAGAAAAACGGGTCCTCGCTCGATCTGGATCAAATAAAGATGGTTCATCGTGAAACTGATATAGACCGCGCCGAACACCGTCAGGGCGATCGCGGTGGGGAAAGCCATGACCTTCTCGACCGTGTTGGAGGCGACCAGAAAAAGAAGGCCGGCCAGAAAAAGAACGCCGAAAAGGGCCAGTCCCAACGGCAGAGAAGGAACGCAGAACGCGGCGCTGATGAGGAGGGCCAGGGGAATGCCGACCGCCAACCGAGGATGGAGGTTCCGTCTGTCGGCGAGCCTATAGAATTCAGCCAGGGCGATGATGATGATCGCCTGAAGGAAAAGGAAAACGACCAACGGCGGCGTCCATTGCAGGACGACGAAGAGAACGCCCAGAAGGACCATGGCCGTGGGAAATCGTTGACGGAGACTCATGTCGCGGCGTGAATGTCTCCGAAGCGGCGTTCGCGCTTCTGGTAATCAACGAGCGCCTGGAGGAGCTGTTTTCGCCCGAAATCCGGCCAATAGTCCGGCGTTATCCAGATCTCGGAGTAGGCGATCTGCCAAAGCAGGAAGTTGGAAACGCGGAACTCACCGCTGGTCCGGATGAGCAGGTCCGGGTCGGGTAGGCCCGCCGTATAGAGATAGCGGGAGAACGCCTCCTCGCTGAGGTCGTCGGATTTCCGATTCTTATCGTTGAGGATTTTCTTGACGGCATCGAGGATCTCGGCCCGGCCGCCGTAATTCAGGGCTAGACAGATCTGCATCCGCTGGTTGTTCCTGGTCAGCGTCTCGACCCGTTCGAGCTCGCGGCGGACGAGCGTCGGAAGCCCTTCTTTCTGTCCGATGACCCGCAGGCGGAGATCGTTCTCGATCAAGACCTTGGATTCTTTCTTCAGATAATCGGCGAGGAGCCGGAAAAGAGTCGAGATCTCCCCTTTCGGGCGCTTCCAGTTTTCCTTGGAAAAGGCGTACAGGCTCAGGACTTTTATCCCGACCCGGGCGCTGGTTTCGACGGCTTCGTGAACCGATTTGGATCCCGCCCTGTGGCCTTCGATGCGGGGCAGGTTCCGGCTCTTGGCCCAACGGCCGTTCCCGTCCATGATGATGGCTACGTGCCGAGGGATCCTCGTCAGATCGAGCTCTCGCGCCAGGCGTTCTTCCTCGCTTCCGGGGGCAAGAAAGCCCTCTAAATCCTTGAACATGCGGACATTATAGGTTTTTCCATCCGAATAGTCAAAGGGGGGCTAGCTCGAAGCGGGCGAACTCTTTCCTTGTCGCGGGTCCTGCTGACAAGATCGGGAAACGTCTTCGCTCCCGACTCGGGTTTTTAACGCCGTTTCCTCACCGTCCTTCTCGGCGGCTCAGAACTCGCTTCCCGGCTTCCAAATTACGGGAGTTTGCCGGGAAGCTTAAACATGCTTCGCCGACCGGCCTTCTTTCCGGGCCGGCTTTCCTCAAAGGACGGCTCGGAAAGGCTAAACCCTCCATGGTCGCTCAGCCGTTTCCCGATCTTGTCGTTCAGTTCGATCCGTAATTAGAGCGTTCGCTCGCTTCTTCGCTCACCGGCTACCAAAGAGGCGCACAATGAAGTTCGTCCAATTTGCCGGGGCGAAGGGGAAGGATGCGAAGCGACCATAAGGAGATATCGCCGCTTCTGTTCGGTTTTTTCGGCGGACGATTCAAGGACGCGACGGCAGGGTTGGCCCCAAGGCCCCCATAGCGGAGGGGGGTCCCGGCGTTTCGCCGGGGGGAAC
>JAUYDS010000144.1 GCA_030691735.1 Candidatus Aminicenantota bacterium | reverse complement strand
CTTCAGACATAGAGGACCTCAGTCAGGATGTTTTTGCCGATCCTCGGCTTAAGGGCGGTTTTCATGACGAGGTCCACTTTGCATTCGAAGAGAGAGGAGAGTTCATTTTTTAGCCTGACGAACGCGAATAATCCGATCGGTTTTTCGAAAGAAACGAGTATATCGATATCGCTATTTTGATTTTGTCTGTTTTTGACGTAGGAGCCGAAGATCCCGATTTCGCTCACTCCGTAGGATTTTTGGAGTTGTGGTTTTTGCTTTTCGAGAGTTTTAGAGATATCTGAAAGCGATCTCATCGACAACTCCTTTTCTGGTTTTATTTTATCCGAGGAAGTCCAAAGAATCAATACCAAGGTTATATGATGGAGGATTTGCAGGCCTTCTTCTTTTGTTCTACTTCAGCGACAGATAAATCTCTTTCCTGTGGCCGATGCGGACGATGGATTAGGGAATATTTGACCAATAACCAGGCCTCCGATAAAAAGTCTTGACTTTCTACCATATTGCTGGATAATGGTCATATGATCCGGCGAAGCCTTGAATCCCTCCTTCTCGATCATCACTTCCCCTCCGGCAAGATGGCCTTCGTCGTAGGACCTCGGCAAGTCGGCAAGACGACGCTGGCCCGCCGCATCCTCGAGGTCCGCGGCTCGCCCGACCTTTATTTCAACTGGGACGACCTGACCTTCCGCCGCGGAGTCAGCCGTGCCCCCTATGGATTCGCCGACGCGGTCACCGCCTTGCCTTCCTCCGGCAAGCCCCTCCTCGTCCTCGACGAGATCCATAAATTTCCCCGCTGGAAATCCTATCTCAAGGGACTTTGGGACACGCGCTCGGCCGCTTACGACATCCTCGTGACCGGCAGCGGCCGGCTCGACGTCCATCAGCGCGGAGGCGACAGTCTGCTCGGCCGCTATCATCAATACCGGCTCCATCCGCTGTCCGTCCGCGAAGTCCTCTCTCCGGCCGTCTCTCCCGCCTCCTCTTCCCCTGAATCCACCCTCGACGTACTCCTCTCCGCCCGCGGCGAGCCGCCTCGCTCCGCCGTCACCGCCTTTGAATCCCTCTTCCGCTGGGGGGGCTTTCCGGAGGTGTATCTCGAACGGAATCCCGCCTCCCTCCGGCTCTGGCACGCCGATCGTAAACGCCTGATCGTCCGCGAGGATCTCCGCGACCTGACCCGCATCCAGCTTGTCTCCCATGTCGAGGAGATGGTCGAGCTTCTGGCCGCCCGCGCCGCCGGCGTTCTTTCTTATAACGCCTTACGCGAGGACCTCCAAGTCGCTCTCGACTCGGTCCGCCTGTGGACCGAAGCCTTGATCCGACTGTACTACATCTACCTCGTCCGCCCCTACGCCAAGCGCATCGCCCGAGCCATCCGGCGCGAGCCCAAGGTCTATCTTTGGGACTGGTCGGAAATCGAGGACGACGGCCGCCGCTTCGAGAACCTGACTGCGAACCATCTGCTCAAATGGTGCCATTTCACGAGGGATTTCGGGCTCGAGCCGCTCGAGCTCTTCTACGTGCGGGACAAGGAAAAACGGGAAGTGGATTTCCTCCTGACTAAAGGCGGTACCCCCTGGCTGCTCGTCGAGGCCAAACTCGGAGCGTCCGCGCCGGGGCCGGCCCTCGGCTATTTCGGCGACCGTTTGGGCGTCCGGAACAGGTTCCTTATCGTCGCCGACTTGAAAAAACCCGGGATCGCCGGCGATGTCCGCATCCTTGACGCGACCTCGTTCTTCGCCGCCCTCCCGGTGTAGCCGCGTCTCCGGACTGGAAATCCTTCCGCCGCAATGAGTCGGGCTAGGCATGTGTCACTTCCGTGTCACCGAATTTTCTTTTCACATAATTATCTACAGAAAAACTCCAAAAAGCATTTGACAATCTAATTACAATATGCTAACTAAGTTATGTTTTAACAGACGTGGGTTATATGAAGATCCTTTCGTGACGGCCCGTAAAATCAGCACCGAGATTCTGCGGAAGCAAAGGGCGAAGCTCAAATCCTCCCATAAAGAACTGAAATATCTTTCTCACCGGTTGATCTGCGTCCGCGAAGACGAGCGCAAAACCCTATCTTCCGTCCTCCACAATGAGGCCGGAGCCCTGGCCGGGCTGCTGAAAGGCCAACTCAACACCGTCCAGAAGGAGATTCAAGCCGGACGGCTGGATACGGGGCTCCAGGGACTTAATGAAAGCCTCTCTCTGGTCAACCGGCATGTCGAAGCGCTGAAAAAAATCGCCGTATCGATGCGGCCGCCCGATCTCGGCAGGATGAGTCTTCCCGAGGTTCTAAGAAATTACTATTCCGAATCGGCTGAAAAAACAGGCCTCAACATCGTTTTCCGGTTCGGCCTGAACGGGCATGAAATCAAAAATCACAAGTCGATCATCATCTACAGGATCGCTCAGGAAGCCCTGAACAACATCATCAATCATGCGGAGGCGAAGAACGTCACGATGAGCCTGGCCCACCGGGATAGCGTTATCAGGCTGAAGATAAGCGACGACGGCCGAGGTTTTCATCCGCATAACGAGCTGAAATCAAAGAAAATAGGCCTGGGCCTCCTGAGCATGAAAGAGATGGCTGAGTGCGTCGGCGGCAGGTTTGCCATCCGGAGCACGCCGGGAAAAGGAACGACCTTATCCGTGGCCATCCCGGTCCGTAACGGCGTCCCCCGCCTGGGTAAGTAATTTGAAATACATCGGGAACTACATGGCCCGGCCGTCTTCGTGGAAATAGGGGGGCCTGGGCATGGCAGGACCGATAAAGGCAAAGGCGCTTCAGCTTGAGCATCAGAGTCGTTCTAGCGGATGATCACCCCGTCGTCAGGGCCGGCCTCAGGGCGGTCATCGAGAAGAGCAAGGAAGACATCGCGATCGTCGATGAGGCGACCAACGGCAAAGAGGTCCTCGAGATCGCCGAGAAAAAGCCGGTCGACATATATCTCCTGGATGTCGAAATGCCCCATCTCAACGGCATCGAGACGGCCGAACGGCTCCTCAAGAAGGATCCCAAAGCCAAGATCATCATCCTCAGCATCCATGATTCCCGGATTTTCGTCCAGCGGGCCCTCCGCTGCGGGGTCAAGGGCTATATCCTGAAGGAAAGCGCCATCGAGGAAGTGATCCAGGCTATTCATGAAGTTTTTAAGGGCCGCTTCTTTTTAAGCCCGGGTATCTCCAACTATATCGTGGACGGCTTTCTGGGCAAGGTCGGCACCGGCGAGGATAAAAGCGCGAGGAACAGCCTGACGAAACGGGAGCGGGAGGTCCTCCAGCTCATCGGCGAAGGCAACACGAACAAGGAAATCGCCCAAAAACTCAATCTCTACCTGAACACCGTCCATGTCCATCGGCGGAACCTGATGCAGAAGCTCAATATCCACAAGCAGGCCGACCTCATCCGGTATACGATCAAGGAAGGCATCTCCAAGCTGTGAGCCCGGGGGTCGGGTCTAACTTTTAACGCTTTTCGTACAGACCGGACCCCTTCGGGGGTTGCCAAAACGGCGGGCTTCCTTTATAATGTGATTAGTAATAACATGATTTGGTCTAAAATATGTGAATAGGAACTGCATATGGACGGGCGCGGCATCAAAAGAATCATCGCAGAGCAAAGAGAGGAGGTCGAATTCCTCCTCCATAGCGGGCCGGTGATCGAGCGCGAGCTCTCGATCGACCGAGCCTTCGCCCATCCGAACGCCGTCCCAGACAAAACGCTAAATTTCAAGACCCACAAAAGAGAAGAGCTTGAAAAATAAGGAATTCATAAAGACCATCAGTGT
>JAUYDS010000039.1 GCA_030691735.1 Candidatus Aminicenantota bacterium | reverse complement strand
TCCGGGACCGGCATCGCCGCCCTCCTCAACGGCACGTGCGACGTCGCCGAGTCCTCCCGGGCTGTCGAAGAAAAGGAGATCAAACAGGCCGAGAAAAACGGCGTCACATTCAGCCAAGAGATCGTCGCCCTGGACGGGATCGTGGTCGTCGTTCACCCCTCGAATCCCATGAAAAACCTGACGATGGACCAGCTCCGCGAGATCTTCATGGGCAACATCAAGCGTTGGAAGACCGTCGGGGGTCCCGACATTCCCATAGTGCTGCTGTCGCGGGAGGTCAATTCGGGCACACATATCTTCTTTAAAGAAAATGTCTTGCGGCGCGGCAAGAAGAAAGGCACCGAGGAATTCTCGCCGGGCGCCCTGATGATGCCGTCGTCGTTCGCCAGCGCCGAAGAGGTCGCCAACAACGAAAACGCGGTCGGGTATTACGGCCTGGGCTACATCAGCCCGCGGCAGAAGGTCGTCGCCGTGGCCAAGGACGATTGTTCTCCGTTCATTGAGCCCTCGATCGAAAGCGTGCGGACGAACGCCTATCCGATCTCGCGCCCGCTCTACCTCTACACCAACGGCCGGCCAAAGGGCCTGGTGAAGGAATTCGTCGATTTCGTTTATTCGAAGGAGGGCCAGGACATCGTCAAGCGGACAGACTTTGTCCCGATCAAGTAAATGGCCGGCTTCAGGAAGGTCAAAGAGTTCGTCATCGAGAAGCTGATCTTCGCCAGCGGCATCGCTTCAATTATTTTTGTAGCCTTGATCTTCATCTTCCTCCTGAGCGAAGGCGTCTCCGTTCTCAAATCGACATCGCTCGGGGCCTTCCTGGGCGGCCGGTTCTGGTATCCGATTTCCGACCCGCCGAAACTGGGAATCCTCCCCTTGATCCTGGGCTCGCTCCTGGTGACGGCCGGGGCGATCGTCCTGGCCGTCCCCCTGGGGATCGGGGCCGCTTTCTACATCGCCGACGTGGCCCCGGCGAAGATCCGCTCTCTCTTGAAATCCGGCGTCGAGGTCCTCGCCGCCATCCCCTCCGTCGTCCTCGGCTTCCTCGGCATCACTCTCCTCGTCCCCTTCCTCAAGCACACGCTCGGCCTTCCCACCGGCCTGACCGCCCTGGCCGGGTCGATCATGCTGGCCTTCATGGCCCTCCCGACGATTATCACCATCGCCGAGGACGCCATCAACGCCGTGCCGCGCGAATACAAGGAAGGCGCCCTGGCCCTCGGCGCCACGCATTGGCAGACGCTCACCCGGGTCATCATCTACGGGGCGATGCCCGGCATCATCGCCGCGTCCATGCTGGGCATTGGGCGGGTCATCGGCGAGACCATGGCCGTGATGATGGTCACCGGCAACGCCGCCGTCATCCCGACGAGCCTCCTCCAGCCCGTCCGGACGCTCACCGCCACTATTGCCGCCGAGATGGGCGAAGCGGCCAAGGGCAGTCCGCATTATTTCGCCCTGTTCGCCGTCGGCCTCGTCCTGTTCCTCATCTCCTTCCTGATCAATCTGACCGCCGATCTCTTCCTGAACCGAGGCAAGAAACGATGACGAACGAAGGCGCCCGGCAGAGGATCGGCTTCGGCCTCCTTCTCGCGGCGACCCTGCTCGTCGTCCTCCCGGTCCTGGCTATCATCGTCCTGATCGTAACCAAGGGCTGGAGCGCGCTGTCGCTCGAGTTCCTCTTCACGATGCCGCGCGACGGCATGCGGGCCGGAGGCATCTTCCCGGCCATCCTCGGAACGTTCGTCCTCGTTCTCGCTTCCATCTCCTTCGCCCTGCCGATCGGGGTGATGGCAGCCGTCTACCTCAGCGAATACGCCAAGGACAATCTTCTGACCCGGATCATCAACCTGGCCATCATCAACCTGGCCGGCGTTTCCTCGGTCGTCTTCGGCCTCTTCGGGCTGAGCCTTTTTGTCGTTTTTCTACGCTTCGGCGTGTCGATCCTCTCGGGCGCGCTGACCCTCGGGATCATGACCCTGCCCGTCATCATCACCACGACCCGGGAGGCGCTGCGGGCCGTTCCGAAATCGTACCGCGAGGTGAGCTTTTCGCTGGGGGCGTCCCGCTGGCAGACCATCCGCCATTCCGTGCTGCCGTTCGCCACGCCGGGCATCCTGACCGGAGCCATCCTGAGCATCGGCCGCGTGGCCGGCGAGACGGCGCCGATCCTGTTCACCGTGGCCGCGTTCTATCTGCCGAAACTCCCTCATTCGCTCGGCGATCAGGTCATGGCCCTGCCCTATCATCTCTACATCGCGACAACCCAGATTCCCGGCGTCCCGGAGAATTACCGCTATGGGACGGCCTTGGTCCTGGTCGGCCTCGTCCTCATCATGAACATCGCCGCCACCCGGATCCGTTCGCGCTTCCGCAGAAAGAGATGAATAAAAAAAAGTCAAGGGACGAGCCTTCGCGGCGGAAGTGGACCCCCGGGCAATGCCCGGGGCCCCGGCCGCCGTGGGATATGTTCCGAATAACATGAACAGGTTAAAGACTCCATTTTATTCGTATCAATCCCCCCTCCCCCCCTTGGGAATCAAGGGGGGGATTAACAAGGTCGTACGAGTCCCCGTTTTTTGCGCAGGCGGCCCATGAACAACCAGATCTGCAAGGCAAAGATCGAGGTCAAGAACCTGACGATCCATTTCGGCAAGGTCCGCGCCCTTCACGACCTGTCTCTGGACGTCCGGGCGAATGAGATCCTGAGCGTCATCGGACCGGCCAATTCCGGGAAGACCTCGTTCCTGCGATCTCTCAACCGGTTGAACGATTTCGAGCCGCACATCCGGATCAGCGGATCGGTCCGGCTCGACGGCTTGGACATCCGCACAGACATCGAGGCGGAAGACCTGAGAAAGAGGGTCGGCATGATCTTCGCCCTCCCCATTCCCCTGCCGCGCTCGATCTACGACAACATCACCTATGGCCCCCGGCTGGCCGGGCTCCGCGACAGGGCCGCGCTCGACCGGATCGTCGAAGACAGCTTGAAGGCCGCTTTTCTCTGGGACGAGGTCAAGGACCGCCTGCGGAGCTCCGCGCAGAAATTGTCGGGCGGCCAGCAGCAGCGACTCTGCATCGCCCGGACGCTGGCCCTTCGCCCCGAGGTCATCCTGTTCGACGAGCCCTGTTCGGGTCTCGACCCCATCTCCACGGCCAAGGTCGAAGAATCGATGCTGGAACTCCGGAAGGACCAGACCATCGTCCTGGTCACCAACAACACCAAGCAGGCGGCGCGCGTCGGGACGCGGACGGCCTTCTTCCTGATGGGCGAGCTGGTCGAGATCGACGCCACGGAGAAGATCTTCACCGCGCCGAGAGATCCGCGGACGAACGACTACATCGTGGGACGGTTCGGATGATAATTCAATGGGGACATGTCCTAAATTCTTTGGAATTTAGGGCGTGTCCCCGTTTTGGCGGTTGACATGAGCGCAAAAATCAAGGTCGAGCGTTTGAATCTATGGTACGGCGCCTTCCACGCGCTCATCGATGTCGGCCTGTCCGTCCGGGAGAAGGCGATCACCTCCCTGATTGGCCCCTCGGGCTGCGGGAAGTCCACCCTCCTCCGCTGCCTCAACCGCATGAACGACCTCATCGATGACGTCCGGATCGAAGGCTCGGTCCGGATCGACGGCCAGGACATCTATGCGGGGACGAGCGCGCCGACCGCCCTTCGGAAAAAAGTCGGGATGGTCTTTCAGCGGCCGAATCCGTTCCCGCTGAGCGTTTACGAGAACATCGCTTTCGGCCCCAAGGTCCACCACCTGGCCAAGGCCGACGAGATGGACGACATCGTCGAGGACAGCCTGAAGGCCGTCCACCTCTGGGACGAGCTCAAGGACAGGCTCGACGAGAACGCCCTGGCCCTATCGCTCGAACAGAAGCAGCGGCTGTGCATCGCCCGGCTCGCGGCTGTCAGGTCCGAGGTGCTGTTGATGGATGAGCCGTGCTCCGCCCTGGACCCCCTGGCGACGCTCCGGATCGAAGAGCTGATGCGCTATCTCAGATCCGACTACACCATCCTCATCGTCACTCACAACATGCAGCAGGCCGCCCGCGTCTCGGACGACACGGGGTTCATGCTCCTCGGCGAGCTGATCGAGTTCGGCCGGACGACCGACATCTTCACCCGGCCGCAGGACAAACGCACGGAAGACTACATCACCGGAAGATTCGGATAAGCCTCCCCCGGCGACGCCCCGTTTTATGGGGTCGCGTCTACAATATGCCGCTTTTTTGTGGCAGATTGTAGACGCGACCCCGATCGCCCGTATATAATGAGCGTTTCCCCATGGAGGTAAATCCGTGGAAATATTGAGATTCCCCGTCGCCCTGGCCGCCGTGGTCGCCGACGTGAACAAACAATAAATGGCCGTCCCCTACTCCGTCGAGACCGTCCGTGCCCTGGAACGGAAGTTCCGCGAACAGAGCGTGCTCCGGCCGTTCCGCCGCCAGCGCTTCGAGTCCTGAACCGTTCTCGGGTACGACATCCGCGGCGTCCTTCCGGACGGCAGGGGGCCGGTCAAGCTCGAGATCGAATGGTTCGTCGGAGGCGGATTCGCCGGCCAGGTCTCTAACACCAGACTCCTCGAATTCGAGAATACGGACGGCGCTATCCAGGGCCTGGAAAAGGGCAAATCCTACGCCCTGAAGATCCTCATCCCGGCTTCCGGTATGAGCCGGCGCATC
>JAUYDS010000088.1 GCA_030691735.1 Candidatus Aminicenantota bacterium | reverse complement strand
TTCGTAAACCAGATCATTCCTTCGGGAACGAAGGGAACGACCGCCGTTTTGGTCTTGGATTGGAAGATTTTATAATTGAATTTGAGGTGTAAAAGGACATAGAAGCCCGTCCCATGAAGCACCGCTGACAGGAGAAAGATGGCGATCCTGCTTTTATGTCCCGGCTTGAGGTCAAAAATATTAGACTCCGCAAGAATATTTTAGCATATTTCGGCGCTTCACTATCTTAAATGACGGATCGCGGCGGTCCGTTTCAATTTTTTTTGGCGGATTCCTCGGAACAGAGGACCGCTGGAACGCTGGAAAATACGGCTCGGCCTACCTGAAGCTGAGCACCAGCTCGTGCCGGACATATTCGCCCGGCGGCCCCGGGGGGAACTCGACACGAAGAATCGCGCCTTCCCACTTAGCTCCGGTCATCGACCGGACGAGGTCCGGATGGGTGAGCTTCAAATCATAGGTCCGGTTCGCCAGGCCTTCGAGGATAGTCGTCAGCCTCCCCTCTTTGAATTCCGAGCGGATGATCCTCAACCCCTGGCTCGTATCCCCCGTATTCGAAGCGTTCGCCGGCGGGAGCAGCTCGGGGACCTGATCGAGTCGGATCTCGATCACATCGTTCCGGCCGAGAACGACCTCGACCCGGGGCTGGACCGCCTGAGCCCGGGGCGGTGCGACGAATTGGTGTTTGACGCTTTCCCCGTTGAAGGTGACGCCGCGGACGTTCGTTCCCAATCCGAAAGCCGGGGCGAAGATCAGCTTGGTGGCGGCGTTCGTTCGTCGGCCGACCTCCAAGCGGACCCCCTCCGCGGATCTCCGATATCTCAAGGAGATCGTTTCTTCGCCGACCTTCCAGTTGTCGACGGCGACATCCGACCAGTCGGCAGGAAAGCGCGGTTCGAAACGGACCTCTCCGGTCAGGGCATCCCCCTCGAGACCGAGCAATCCCCTGATGAAGGGAAAGACCACTCCGCTCGAGGAAAAGCCCTGGTGACAGACACCTTCCTGCGGCCAGATATTCTGCTCGCCGGAAAAAAGCTCGGTGATGTCTCCGATCGCGTTGTCGAATGTGTGGCGGACGGCAGCCGTCAGCAACCCGTATCCCTGAAGGGAAAAATCGTGTTTATAGAGGGCCGTCGCCACCCAGCCGCTGAGAAACGGCCAGACCGCGCCGTAGTTGTAATTCAAGGGCTCGAAAAGAGCGCTTCGGGTCGAGAGCATCCGGACACCCCAATCGGTCGTGAGGTCCGCACTGTTGATCTTTTCGAGCGTCAACATGCTCCGGGCGGGATCGCCTTGGCCCCAAACGAGCGGGACCGAGCTCCAAGGCGTCAACTCCTTGACCAGTTTCCCGTCGGAGTTGAAAGCGTAAGCATATCGGCCATTTTCCTCATCCCAGAATTTGGCCTCCAGGGCCTTTTGGGCTTTGGCGTAATGATCGCGCGCCGTCCGCTCCAAGGACGGATCGCCGGCCGCCTTGGCCAGCCGCTCCATACCGTACGCCGCTCTGGCCCAGGCAGCGGCCAGGTAGATATCGGTCCGGATGCCGGTGAGCGAACCGAACTCGAGCGCCCCGAGGCCGGCCTTGCTGTTGTCCATGAGACCATCACCGTCCTCATCCGTGGTCAGGCACCAGGCGTAGGCCTTGTTGAGTGAAGGCCAGCTTTGCTTGACGAACTCGATGTCTCCGGACATTCGAAGATAATCATAGCAGGCGGCGATATAGAAGGGCGTCGTCTCGCCGTGGATGTAGCCGTACGGATAATCCTTGAACCAGTTGAGGTAGCCGGCGGCCTGGGAGAGCTCATGGGCCATTTTGCCGTCGTCCCGCTGCCATTTCTGAGTGAAAAGAAGGGCTTCTTTCACCGAGGAGAACGCGCCGTAGCTGTTGAGGCTCAGGGAATTCATGTAGGTGTCGCCGCTGAAGAACCAACCGAAGCCGGGCCGGCCTCCGGTCCCCGATGGGCTCAGGCCGGCTACCAATCCTCGACCGAGATCAGGATTGTCGACGATCAGGTTATCATAAGCGACCTTGGCCCATTCGAAGGCCGCGTTGAGCTTCTCGTCCGGCGTCAGGACCCGGAGGGTGTCCTGCCGGAGACGCTCGTAATGGAGGACGGCCTGGCGATAGACCGCTTCGGGATCCTTGACCAGCGTCTCGTAGGTCTTGCGGACGTCCTCGCGTCGGCCTTTTCCTCCGGTCAAGACGATGGGGATGAACTTGCCCCGCGCCACGTCTTTGTTTTCGATCAGAACCTTGAATTGATTGGGCGTATCAGAAAGCATGTGCGCCGGCGTGTAGGAGATCCCCTGGGCCGCCGGCGAGCCGACGAGACCGTGGTTCTTCCGCGTCGGTTCGCTGATGATATAGGCCTTGAGCCCGCCGTCCCACGAGGCGTATTGACCGCCGATGCCGGCCGGCCACATGGGTTGGAGGACGGGCAAAAAGCTGCAGACGATGGTCAGAGGCTCGGTCGTGTCCACGGCCAGAAGGATGACGGCTCCGGGCTCGTCGACCGCCGCGACGTAGGTCGCTTTCACCGTAAACGACTGAAAGGCGTAGGTCAGGGTCGTCGCGGCGGGCGTCGCGGAGATGGTGCGGACGATGTCCTTTCCGGCGATGGGCTGAGTGCTCGATCCGATCAGGAAAGAAAATTCGAAATTGCGGAGGAGCTTGAGCGGATAAGCCCACGCTTCGAACGAGCCGCTTTCAAAGCCGAGGATGGCAAACTTTCGGCCGGTCTTGTCGAAATAGGTGTTCGGCTGGGCCAGCCGCCGGATCTCGAGGTCGGACGAGGCCAGCTCGAAGCGAGGGATGAGCCCCTCGGCCGCGACGGCGGAGGAAAGCAGCAGTCCAACGATGAATATAAGAACCGATCTTTTGGTTTTCATCTCCTCCCCTTTTCGCCTTGATCCTCTCTCAATCCTCGCACCTGTTGAACCAGGCAATATCCTCGAGCGGCTTGCGCTTCTGCTCGCGGGACGGCTTCTTCTCATAATAACCGAGCGTCATGAGCGATACGATCTTGTATTTGCGCGGGACCTTCAAAACCTTGCGGGCCTTCCGCATGCGGAACCAGCCGATCCAACAGGTGCCGAGGCCGAGCTCCTCGGCCTGGAGGACGATATGCTCGCCGGCGATCCCGATATCGATCATGAAGAACGGGATCTTCTGGACCTGCCGGCCGAGCCGGTTGGCTAAAAAATCCAGCTTGGCCAGGATGAGGATCAGGACGGGCGCTTCAGCCGCGAACCTCGTCCGGGAATAGATCCCCGAGAAGGCCTCCTTGGCGAACCGCGATTTGAGATCCGGATCGTCGATGACCACGAAGCGCCAGGTCTGGGCGTTCTCGGCTGAAGGAGCCAGCCGTGCCGCCTCAAGACAAGTCAAGATCTTCTCCCGTTCGACGGGCCGAGGAAGGTAGCGGCGGATGCTCCGACGACCGCTCACGAGCTGTTGAAAGGACGTCAAAGCCACGATTTTCTCTCTCACCTGATCAAATGGAGTTTCGTTTGTCGGCCGTCGATGAAAAGCGTCCCCTCCCTGGTGAACGCCGCGTCCTGCTCGAGGGCAATCTGGACCTCCTGGTTTCCCCACTCGGGGACGGCCGCCCGGACGTTGAGCTCGATAGAATGAACGGTGTCGAAATAGAGCGGGTAGTCGCCCAAGCCGGGAACGCCGCCCTGCATGTCCCAGAGCCCGATCGTCGGTCCGGCGGCATGACCATGGAAGCCCAAGGGATGGGTGTAAATGCTGGGTTTCAGACCCTCGTCCTTGGCCTTTTTAAGCGCCGCGGCGAGGATCTCGTTCCCCGTCCGTTTCTCCCTGAACTCCCCGATCAGAATGTCCTGGAGGCGGTTGCCCTGGGCGAGCGCCGCTTTCAGGCCTTGCGGCGCGTCGTCCTCGCCTTCCTTGAGGACATAAGCGTGCTGTTGAGTATCCGTGTTCAGGCCGATATAGGTGATGCCGAAATCGCAGTGCAGCAGATCGCCGCGGTGGATGACCCGGCCGTCCTTCTGTGGGCTCGATGCGGGGCGCTGAATGGAGAGCGACGGCTGGAACCAGGTGTCGAGCTTCAGCTCGGCCACCCGTTCCCGCATCCACCACACGACGTCCTCGGTCGTCGTGACGCCGGGCGTGATCACGTTCCGGGTGAAAGCGTCGGCCACGATCTTATGGGCGATGCCCATGATATGGGTATAGACCTCGAGTTCGTTGGAGGTCCGACGCTCGAGCCAGCCGACCGCCAGCCGTTCGGCCGAGACGAGGCGCTTGGACAGGTCGGGGCCGAGGGCCTTGACGAGCTTTGCCTTGTGCGAAGCCGACAGCCCGTCGCCGAATGCGAACGTCTCGGCTTCATCGATCCCTATCCTTTTCGGGTTCCGCTCCTTGATGATCTGGGCCAGCCTCTCCCACTGGTCAGCCTTGCCCGGCTCATACATGGCTTTGTAAAAGTCGCCGATGCCGTAGCGGCTGACCGACAGCCGCTCCAGTCCCTCTTTGCCCTTGTCGAAAAAGGCCAGGATGCTCAGGCGCCGGGCCGCTATCGAGGAATATGGAACAAACGTCAGATAGACCGGGTCCTCTTCATATTCGCGGCAGATGACCAGCCACATGTCGATGGCCTCCCGCCGCATGACCTCGGGGAGAACGGTCTCCAGACGGAGTTTGAGCCAACGGTCGAAGACCTCGGCCCGCTCTTTGAGCCCCAGGACGGCCGGCGACTGGCCGGCCCGGGCGAGCGGGAGGAAAGCGGCCAGGCAGGCGGCCGCGACTAAAACGACGAAGATCCGAGGGGTCACTCTTGGAAGGAAACCCTTCGATGGGGTTTCCTTCCAACGGTCGCTTCGCTCTCTGCCTTCTTTCCAAGGAGCATTGTGCCATGAATTGATCCGGGGCACCCGTTTCCTGTTCATCCGTCCTCCTTATGGCCTTGGATCATTCGAACAAAAATCGATTTCTTCATATATATCAAAATCGAAAAAATTATGATATAGTCTGGGCAATGAACCTTATCCGAGAAAATCTCGTATCTTGAGAGAGAAGGAGGATTCTTATGAAAAAAACCATCATCATCGGATTGGCCCTAGTCTTCGTGTTTCTCGGCCTGGCCGCCTGTAAGAAAGGCGCTGCGGCGGGTGCGGATGCCGCATTGGCCCTACTCCCCAAGAATGTCCAGGGCGTTGTCGTCATCGACGTCAACAAGGCCATGACGACCGCCGTCGTGGACAAGGCCATCAAGGACAGCAAGGAATACCAGAAATACCAGGAATTCATCAAGGAAACCGGCATCGACCCGCAGAAAGACATCTATTTCGTCGCCATCGGCATTTCCGGCTTGGGCCAGAGCGGCGAATCGTCTGGTTCGGGCGTCGGCGTCATCAACCTGAAATACAACAAGGACACCCTCCTGCCCAAGCTCAAAGAGAAGGCGACGAACGTCCAGGAAACGGTTTATGAAGGGGTGACGATCTACTCCGTATCCGAGGGCGAAGGGAAGAAACCGATGTTCGGGACCTTCCTCGACACCGCCCACATCGCCGTCGGCGAGGAAAAAGAGGTCAAGGCCGTCATTGATGTTTTCGCCAAGAAAGCCGAGAGCGTCCTCAAGAACGCCGAGCTCTCGGCCCTTATCGACAAGTCGAACAAAACGGCCATGGTCTGGGCCGCCTTCCAATTCCCGCCCGAGATGATGAAAGGCGTGGCGGCCTCGAATCCGATGGCCTCCGATCTGGGGGACATCAAGGCCCTCCAAATGTATTTCGACTACGCCAATAAATCCCTCCAGCTCGAGATCAAGGCCCTGGGCGGCGATGCCGAGAAGAACAAAAAGCTCGCCGAGACCCTGACCGGTTTCAAGGCCCTGGGCAGCATGGCCGGCGCGGAAAAACCCGAGATCGGCGAACTGATCAACAAGATCGAGATCTCCTCGGCCTCCGATGCGGTCAAGATCTTCGCCAATATCCCGGAGGATCTCCTGAACAAGCTCAGCGCGACCGCGACGAAGACGGTCGAAGACAAGCTCGAGGGAAAGAAGACCGAAGAGAAGAAGGACGAAAAGACGGAGATCAAGAAATAAGGGGAGCGGATCACTCCTCGAAGATATACTCTTTCCGGCTGAAGATCAGGCAGGCCGCGGCCAGAAAAACGGCCGTCAGGGCCAGAAGTGTCGCGATCGACACGCCCGGCGAGCTCGGCTGTTGGCCGACCATCAAAAACGACAGCTTTCCGGGACTTCCCGTCGAAGCGGCCGGCAGCAGAGATTTCAAATAGTGCATGAGGGTGAATTTCTGCGTCGAGCCGGGAAAATATTGGACGACGTTCTCCCAACCGAAACTGAAAAACAGCCCGAACAGGACCGATTTTTTAAGGAACGCCCCGACCAGGGTGAAAAAGGCCAGATAAGCGAGAAGGCCCAGAGCCAGGACGCCCAACCCTCCGAGCATAGCCATCCACGCATCCGGATCGGCCAGCCGTTCGATGTTCAGAACAATGAAGGAAAGAACGACGCTCGCCGCGAGCATGATCAGAAGAAACAGGCCGTAAGAAGCGTATTTGCCCAGGATGATCGCCGTTTTATCCACGGGCCGGGTCGTGAGATAGGTCAAGGTCTTTCCTTCGAGCTCCTCGGAGACGATCGAGGTCCCGTAGAACAAGGCCAGGACCAGGATCAGGAATTGGAGCTCGAAGGCCATGATGACGTTGTTGAAGAGGGATGGGCCGTCGACCGGCGCGCCGGCGGCGAAAAGCCGGCTAGCCTGGACGACCAGGGCCACGAGGACGGGCAGGCCGCTGATCAGAAAGAAGACCCGCGTCTTCCGCGCCTTGCGCCCGATAAAAAAGAAGAACGAAAAGACGGAGCGAAGGGCGTTTCGCGGCATGTTCATTTCCCCGTGAGATAATCGAAGACGGCCTGAAGATTGTCGTCGGGAGAGGTGATCTCCTCGACGTCGATGACGTTGTCGGCGACGAGACGCGGCAGCAGTCCATAAACCGCGTCCCGATCCCGTGTTTCGAAGACAATGGTGTCCGGCGCGGGTCCGAACTGGATGTTTAGGACCGAAGGCTCTCCCACCAGGCGCGCGGCCAGCCCGCGCGTATCGCTGCACATCACGGAGATCTTGTGGGGATGCTTATCGATCAAGTCGCGGATGAAGTGGATGTCGCCCTGAGCCAGGATTTTTCCCTGATGGAGAAGAATGATCGAACGCGTCAGGGCTTCGATCTCGGGCAGGACGTGGCTCGAGACGATGACCGTCTTGCCGGCATCCTTGAAGTCCTTGATGATACGGATGACCTTGCGTTTTCCGAGGGGATCGAGCCCGTTCAGCGGTTCATCGAGGATGATGATCTGCGGATCGTGGGCCAAAGCCTGGGCGACCTTCAGCCGCTGCCGCATGCCCCGGCTGTAGCCCCGGATCAGACGGTCCTTGTCCTTGGTCAGTTCGACGAAATCCAGGGCTCGTTCGGCCTTGGCTCGGATCTCGGCCGGCGAAAAGAGATAGAGGCTGAGAAGCCTTGTCAGAAATTCCCAGCCGGTCATGTCCTCGTAGAACGAATCCTGTTCCGGACAGAAGCCGAGCCGGGCGAACGTTCCGACGTTGTTCCAGATCGGTTCGTCGAAGATGGTGACCTTCCCGATGCTCGGTTTGATCTGGCCGGCGATGAGTTTCAGGAAGGTGGATTTGCCGGCCCCGTTGGGTCCGAGGAGACCGGTGATCCCGGCGTCGATCTCGAGCGTGACGTCGGACAGGCCGAGGACGTTTCCGTACCACTTGCTGAGGCTCTGGGTCCGGATGACGGCCGTCATTGGATCACCTCGACCCCCCGGATCTTCCTCTTCAGAACGAACCCGGAGACGGAACAGATGGCGGTCAAGACCAGGACCGAATAGATCCAGGGGACATCGTATTGGGGCCTGACGCGGAAGATGAAAGCGCCGACCTGCTGGAGGTCGCATTTGATCGAAAGCAGACAGAAGGCGGGCTCGTGGAAGATCCCGTAAAAGATCCCGAAAAACACGTCGGAAAAGACATAGACCAGGAAAAGCAGGATGGAGACATAGCGCCGGTTCTTGCTGAGCGAGGAGATGAGGAGCGTATAAAAAGCGAAAAAGAGCGTGACCAAGAGCGAATAGCCGACCACCGAAAGCGGGATCCAGGGATAGGTCGTCAGGAATTTGAAGCTGCCCGAAAAGATGATCTTGAACAGGATGAACAGAAGACCGGGCACGAGGGTCACGATGAGGAGGAAGAAGGACACCGTGGCCATTTTGCCCAGCCAATAATCGCGCTTGCGGAGCGGCCGGGAGAAATACAGCTGGAGGGAATTGAACTTCAAGTCGTCGCTGATGAGCCCCGCCCCGGCCAGGACCATGAGCATGACCATGAGGAAAAGGACCGTATCGAACGTGAAGTAGGTCTTGAAAAAAGCGGGATCGACTCCGAGGAGCCGGTTCCCGTTCCGGCCGCGGAACATGAACTGAAAATCCTCGATGCGCTCGGACATGTAAATGCCGGCGAGGAAGAAGACCGCGGGCGCGAGCGAAATGGCGAAGAGCGGCTTGAAGAACTTCCGCTTGAAGGCGAGGCGGATGCCCAGCCTCGTGATCGGCCACCAGGGGAACCGGCGTTCGACGAAAGCCCCGTCCCAGTGAGCGTAGCCGCGTTCCGCGATCGGCATCAATCCACTCCCACGGTCTCGGCGAACAGGTCCTCGAGCGAGGTCCGGCTCTTGATGAAATAGCGGATCTGGACGTTCTCGAGCGCCGCCGTCCGGAAGATCTCGGTCCGGGACAGGTTGGCCGGCATGTAGATCTTCATGAGCTCGTCCTCGGTCTCCTCGACCCGGCAGCCCTTGTCTTTCAACCCCTTCAGAAAGCCCGCGGTCTCGCCTTTGGTCCGGAGCTCATACAGACTGAACTGGATCTCCTTCAGCGCTTCGAGCTCGCCCTGGGCGGCGACCTTGCCCTTGTTCAAGATGACGACATGCGAACAGGTGAACTCGATATCGGTCAGGATATGGGACGAAACGAGGACCTGGATGTCTTTTTTTAAGGAGATGTCCTTGATGAGGTCCAGGATCTCCGTACGGCCCTGAGGGTCCAGGTTGCTCGTCGGCTCGTCCAGGAAAAGGACCTTCGGATCATGGACGAGGGCCTGGGCCAGCTTCAGCCTCTGCTTCATCCCCGCCGAATACGTTTCGAGGAGACGGTAGCGGGACTCGCCGAGCCCGACGTAGAACAGGACATCGTGGGCCCTTTTCATGGCTTCCTGCCGCGGCATCCCCGACAGCTCGCCGAAATAGGCGGTGAAGGTCACCGCGTCCATGCCGGGGATCAGACAATCGCCCTCGGGCATGTAGCCGACGGAGCGACGGATGAGGAATTGGTCCTTCCGGATGTCATAGCCGAGAACGCTGCCTTCCCCCTGGGCGGGGATGAGAAATCCGAGGAGGATGCGGAGGAGAGTGCTCTTCCCCGCGCCGTTCGGGCCGAGCAGGCCGCAGGCTCCCTCGCCGAGGGCCAGGTCCACGCCGTCGAGGGCGGTGATCTTTCCGTAATGAAAACGGATGTCCTTGAGTTCGATGTTCATGTCACCGGTGGTCATGACCAGACGCTCTTTCGCCCGGAAGGTTTCGGCTGAGAAACGGCCATTAGTCCCATTTATGTATTTTGATCCGAAAAGTTCCCGGCGGGCGTGCCTTCCCCGTAGACCAGGGCTCGATAAGCCTTCTCGACCCGATCCCAATTCTCTTCCCGATCGAGCGCCCAATACCGGCCCAGGACGGTCACGACCTCGCCCACGCCGAGCGACCGGCACATGTCTTCGACTTTTTCAACATAGATGGCCCCGCTCTCGGGCTTCTCTCCCCGGCGCCCGATGAATCCGTGGACATAAACCTCGGAGAGGCCGGCGTCCCTGGCCAGCTTGAGCAGGGCGAAGAGATGTTTGATCGTCCCATGCGAGCTGTAGTGGGAGATGATGCCCATGAGATGAAGGGCGCGACGCCTCTCCATCGCGGTCCGCAAAGCCCGGAGAAATGCCTCATTGGAGAAAAAGCTCCGGTCTTCGACGGCTCGATCGATCCGGACGCGGTCGAGAAGGATCCGGCGGCCGGCGCCCAGGTGGAGATGGCCCGCCTCGGAATTCCCGACCGTGCCGGGCGGCAGGCCCACGGCCTCACCGGACGATTCGAGCAAAGCGTGGGGGAATCGGGTCCACAGGGCGTCGAAGTTCGGCGTCCGGGACTGGGCGATGAGGTTCCCCTCCCAGTCGTTCCTCATTCCCCATCCGTCCAGGATAAGCAGGACGATCTTGCCGCGCTTCGTCGGCCGATCCGGCCTTTCCGCGAGGAGGCTTCGGCCCGTCATCTCGATGGGGGCCGGGAGACCCAGAAGATCGAGGACGGTCGGGGCGACGTCGGCCAGTTCGCCGCTCGGGCGCAGGTCGATCGCGGCCGGCCGATCGGGCGAAAAATCGGCGAGAACGAAAGGCACCGGGTTTTTGGTGTGCCCCGTGTTGACCAGTCCGTCCGGATAGAGCCACTCCTCAACCGTCCCGTGGTCTGCCGTCACGATCAAGGTCACCCGCCGCCGGTCCGCTTCCGAGACGACGCGGCCCAATTGGCCGTCTACGGTCTCGACGGCGCGGGCGACCGCCGGCCTGTTCTCGATATGGCCGACGACATCCACGTTGGCGAAATTGGCGATGACGACCCGCACCTGGGGGTCGCCCATCTTCCTCAGGATCTCGTCGGCGACCGAGGCCGCGCTCATTTCCGGCTTCTGGTCATAATTGAAGACTCCCTCGGGCGACGGAACGATGATCCTCTCTTCACCGGGAAAGACCGTATCGGACTTTCCGTTCATGAAAAATCCGATATGGGCCGCCTTTTCGGACTCGGCGATCTTCGCCAGTCGAAGACCGGAGGAGGACAGGACCTCAGCCAATGTGTTCGCGACCTTCTCGTCTTGGGCGAAGGCGACGTCGGCCCGCAGGCTCGGGTCATACTCGATCATCGTCACGAAATGGAGGTTCAAGCCCTTGGCCGCGGGAAAGCGGGAAAAATCCGGGTCGGTCAGGCTCCGGGTGATCTCGATTTCGCGCTCGCCCCGGATATCGTAGAAGATCACGGCGTCGCCGGACCCGATCCGGCCGAGGGGTTTGCCGAACGCATCCACCTTGATGATGGGCTCGAGCGCTTCGTCCTCTTGGCCGGCGCGGTAGGCGGCGCGGATCGCCGGGCCGAGCGAAGAAACGTCCTTGGGGATTCTGTTCGGGTGTCTCATGGCCGTTCGAATGAGCCTTTACTATAGAGTCGGGGATGGATGTTGTCAATTCAACGGCAGGATCATTTCCCTGTCCATAAACGGATTTCAAGGCTCACCCAAAAATTCATGGGAAACGAAAACACCGTCCCTTTTCTTTCCGGTCTGGGATATTATAAGATGAATGGACGATAGCCACGGATTCTATAAGAGAGGAGCGACACTTCATGAGAAAAGCGACGATCGTGCTGACGGCGGTTCTCTTTATTTCCGCCGCCGGGATGTTGGCGGCGCAGACGAAATCTCTGACCTTCGACGATTTCATCAAGATCAAACGGGTCACCGACCCGCAGCCGTCGCCCGACGGCCAATGGATCGCCTACGTCGTGACGATCATGGACAAGGAGGCCAATCGCGGCAACAGCGATGTCTGGATCGTCCCGACGAAGGGCGGCGAGCCGCGCCGCTTGACCGCCGGCCCCACGGCCGACATGAATCCCCGCTGGTCGCCGGACGGCAGGAAGATCGCTTTCATCTCGACGCGCAGCGGATCTCCACAGATCTGGCTCATCAACCCGCAGGGCGGCGAAGCTTATCCCCTGGCCACGCTCTCGACGGGGGCTACGGGCGTCATTTGGTCGCCGGACGGCAAAAAACTGGCCTTCACCTCGTCGGTCTTCCCCGATTGTCCCGACGATGAATGCAACAAGAAGAAATCCGAGGCCTGGGATAAGAGCAAGGTCAAGGGAAGGGTGTTCGACACCCTCTTTTTCCGCTATTTCAACGTCTGGCGGGACGGGACGCGCAGCCATCTCTTCGTTGTCCCGGCCGAAGGCGGCAAGCCCCTCGATGTCACGCCCGGCGACTACGACACGCCGCCGATGGACCTGGGCGGAAATCCGGACTACGCGTTCTCGCCCGACGGCACCGAGATCGCCTTCGTCCGTAACACCGACCCCGAGCTCAAACTGGCCATCGGGACCAACAACGACATCTTCGTCACGGCCGTCGGCGGCGGAGAGATCCGCCGGATCACGGCCAACAAGGCCAACGACAATCAACCCTCGTATTCCCCCGACGGGAAATCGATCGCCTATCGGGCCATGGCCCGGCCGGGGTACGAATCTGACAAAGAAGATCTGCTGCTCTATGACCGGGCGACGAAAAGCCTCAAGAACCTGACCCGGGACCTGGATTATTCGGTGAACGAGACGCTCTGGTCCAAGGACGGCTCGGCGATCTATTTCAGCGCGGATGAAAAAGGCCGGAACGCCCTGTTCAAGGTCACGCTTGGAGAGGAGAAGATCGAAAAGGTTCTGGATGCCGTCACCTTCGGATCGCCCAACCTCCTCCCCGACGG
>JAUYDS010000019.1 GCA_030691735.1 Candidatus Aminicenantota bacterium | reverse complement strand
CTGCCACAAGGACCTGTCCGAGACTTATACGGAGACGCTCCACGGCAAGGCCTACACCTTGGGCTATTTAAAGGCCGCCCGGTGCTCGGACTGTCACGGCGCTCACGACATCAAGGGCTTGAACGATCCCGCCTCCAACGTCGGATTCCGGAACGTCGTCCAGACCTGCCAGAAATGCCATCCCGAGGCCAATCGCCGTTTCACGGGCTACCTCACCCACGCCACGCACCACGACAAACAGAAGTACCCCGTCCTCTACTTTACCTTCTGGGCCATGACCTTCCTCCTCATCGGCATTTTCGGCTTTTTCGGCGTCCACACGGTCCTGTGGATGCCGCGGTCCTTCAAATACCTCAAAGAGAAAAAGCTCGCAGAGAAGATGCACACGCGGTACTACGTCCAGCGTTTCACGAGAGGCCAGCGGCTGACCCACCTCTTCGTCATTGTCAGCTTCATGGGCCTGGCCCTGACCGGGATGACCCTCAAATTCGCCAACATGCCGTGGGCTCAGACGTTGGCCGATCTGCTGGGCGGGGTCAAGGCTGCCGGTAAGATCCACCGCTTTTGCGCCCTCCTCACCTTCGGCTATTTCGCCGCCCATATCGCCAGCCTGATCCAGATGAAGATCCGGACGAAGTCGACCTGGAAGCAGATGATCTTCGGCCAGCGCTCCCTGTGGTTCAACAAGAAGGACATCCGGGACTTCGTCGGTTCGGTCAAATGGTTTTTGGGTCTGGGTCCGCGCCCGGAGTACGGCCGTTGGACTTACTGGGAAAAATTCGATTATATGGCCGTCTTCTGGGGCGTGGGCGTCATCGGTCTGTCGGGGCTGGTCCTCTGGTTCCCGGAGTTATTCACCAAGCTCCTGCCGGGCGGGCTGATCAACGTGGCCATGATCATCCACAGCGACGAGGCCCTCCTCGCCGTCGGCTTCATCTTTACCGTCCATTTCTTCAACACCCATCTCCGGCCCGAATCCTTCCCCCTGGATCCGGTCATCTTCACCGGCATCGTTCCGCTCGATGAATACCGGAAGGACCGCCCGGAGGAATACCGCTACCTGAAGGACGAGGACAAGCTCAAGAAGGTCATGCGTTTGACCGAGATCTCCCCCCGGCGGAAGTGGGCCATCCGGATCTTCGGCTTCACCCTGCTTTTCCTGGGGGTCAGCCTGGTCCTGCTGATCATCTACAGCATGCTTTTTGGATATAAATAGGATCATCCAAGTCTCCCGCAGCGCCGCGATATCGGCCCAAGGCCGATTTTCTATTGACATTAAAACCCGCTTCGATTATAAATTTAGTTCATCATATAAAGGAGGACTTATGAAAAATAACATCATCCCGAGCCTCGTCCTGTCCGTCTTCGGGCTGAGTCTGTTCGCTTCCGCCCAGAACTTCACCTACGTCGGCGGCGTCAAATGCCAGATCTGCCATAAGACCGAAAAGCAAGGTCAGCAGTACCCGATCTGGGAAAAGAGCAATCACGCCAAATCCTTCGCCGCTCTAAGCACTCCGCAGGCCGCGACCAACGCCCAGGCCCTCGGCGTCAAGGACCCGACCACCGATCCCAAGTGCCTGAAGTGCCACGCGCCTCTCGCCGACAAAGCTGCCGAGCTCAAGGCGGAAGGTGTCTCTTGCGAGGTCTGCCACGGCCCCGGCAGCGCCTACAAGACCCTGACGATCATGAAGAACAAGGACGAAGCGATCAAGAACGGCCTCAAGCTTTGCACCAACGCGGACGCCATCAAGACGCATTGTCTCACCTGCCACGAGAACGCCCACGGCAAGAGCTTCGATTTCAACGCGGCTTGGGCCAAGATCAAGCATGCCGTTCCGGCCAAGTAAAGCGCCGGGATCCTCGGAATCATCCGGACGTCCTAGTCCGTGCCCGTCTCCCGATTTGAGCATGAAGAAGTATCTCGCAGTTATCGCCCGTCTCCTCGCCGTCGCCGCCATGATCTCGGCGGCGGCCTTGGCCGCCGCCGCGGCGCCGGGCCAGACGCGGGTGGATAACAAGAACGGCGCCTGCCTCGCCTGCCATAAACTGAGCGTCCTCGAAGGCTCGGTCCACGGCAAGCTGGCCTGCTCAGAATGCCACTTGATCCCCGCGGGCGGAGAGACCAAAGATGTCCCCCACGCCCTAAAAAAGGACATCCCGCTCGTTGACTGCACGGCCAAGTGTCACCGTGAGGACACGCGCAAACTGCCCGGGCTGAGCCCGTCGTTCTATGCCGACAGCGTTCACGGCCAAGGCTACCTCGAACGCGGCGAGAAGGACGTGGCGAAGTGCTGGGATTGCCACGGCAAGCACAACATCAAGCCCGTCCAGGATCCGGACTCGGTCGTCAGCCGGCAGAACATCCCGCTCATCTGTTCCCGCTGTCACGAGAACATGACCGTCGTCCTGAAGTACAACATCCACGCCGAGTCCCCTTACAAGGAATACATCCAGAGCGTCCACGGCAAGGCGCTCCTGTCGAAAGGCCCGGCGACCTTCGCCGCCGTCTGCACGGACTGCCACGGCGTCCACAACATCCAGGGCATCGGCCAAGCCCATATGCAGGCCAAGGACCCGACGACCTGCGGGAAATGCCACGTCCCGATCTTCAACGAATACAAGGACAGCATCCATGGCCAGCAGGCCCTGAAAGGCAATGTCGACGTCCCTCTCTGCGTGGATTGCCACGGCGAACACAAGGTCGCTTCCGTCCGGGACGCCGCGGCGCCGACCGCGAAAAAGAACATCCCCGATACCTGCTCGGGCTGCCACGCCCGGCCCGAGATCATGAAGAAATACGGCGTGCCGGTCGACCGCATTCAGACTTTCATCGAGAGCTTTCACGGAATCGCCATCGGCCTGGGCGACAAGGCCGAGGCGAGCTGTACCGACTGCCACGGCGTCCACAACATCAAGCCGGCGATCGATCCTCAATCCATGGTCCATTCCACCAATATTCCCAAGACCTGCGGCCAGCCGAACTGCCATCCCGGCATGCCCGAAAAGATCGCCAAGGCCAAGATCCACCGCGACTCTCTCATCAAGCAATCCGGGACTCCGTATTACATCAACAAGATCCTGTTATGGGCTTTGATCGTCGTCGTGGCCATCACGGTCGCCTGGTTCCTTTTCGAGCTCGTCAGCCGGCGCCGCCGCACCAAGACCCCATGAACGTCCGAACCCTGATCCGGTCCGGCCTCCTGGCCATCGGCCTGGTCATCTGGATCGCCTCCGCCGGTCTAGCGGCCGGCGACGAGGACTGCCTGACCTGCCACGGCGACAAAGACCTGAAATCCGCCCGGGGCCAATCGATGTTCCTGGACTCGGACAAATTCCAGGCCTCGGTCCACGGCCAAGCGGAGATCGCCTGCACCGATTGTCACGCCGACCTGCGAAAGGTCAAGGACTTCCCCCACGCCGAGAAGCTCAAGCCGGTCGATTGTTCCGCCTGCCACGATCAGGAGGCCGCCCTGATCAAGTCCAGCGTCCACATGCAGCCGCACCGCACGGAGAATCCCATCGTCGTGACCTGCGCCGACTGCCATGGAACGCACGATATCCGGAAAAGGGACGACACCGAGTCGTCCGTCTTTTCCATCAACATTCCGGAAACATGCGACCGCTGCCACCTCGAACGGGTCAAGATCAAAAACGGCGGAGCCTTCATCCTGCAGTACCAGCAGAGCGCCCATTACAAGGCTCTCCAGAAAGCCGGCCTCAGCCTGTCGGCCAATTGCGTGACCTGCCACGGCGGCCATGACGTCAAGGCCGCCGGCGATCCGCTGTCGCGCGTGTCCCGCAAGTCCATCATCAAGACCTGCTGCCGGTGCCACGTCGGGATCGAGAAAGACTATCTCGAGGGCGTCCACGGCAAGGACTTCGTCAGGGGCGTCAAGGACGTGCCGGTCTGCAACGATTGCCACAGCGAGCATGGGATTATATCCCCCACCGACATCAGCTCCCGCGTCTACGCGACCAAGGTCGCCGCCGTCTGCTCCCGCTGTCACGACGACGAAAGCCTGGGGCGCCAGTATGGCTTTCTCACATCCCGGCTTAAGACCTATTCCGCCTCATATCATGGGACGGCTTCCAAATTCGGGGAGACGCGAGTGGCCAACTGCGCCAGCTGCCACGGATTCCACGACATCCGGACCTCGTCCGATCCCAAGTCCCCGATCAATGCGGCCAACCTCGCCGCGACCTGCGGCCAGTGCCACCCCGGCGCCGGGGTGAACTTCGCCAAGGGCAAGATCCACGTCGTCTCGGCTAAAACGGAGAACCAGGGCAGCCACGTGGCCAAGATCATCTACATCATCATCATCGGCGGCCTGATCTCGGTCTTCCTCCTTTTCATTGCCGCCGATCTATTCCACAGGATACGAACCCGATGGACGAAGGCTTGATCCCCTCTCCGCTCATCCGCGACGACGAGATCTTCCTCCGGATGAACCTCGCCGAGCGGATCCAGCACATCCTCCTGATCGCCACCTTCACGACGCTCATCATCACCGGCCTGCCCCTGGTCCTCTACGAGATGAAGATTTTCAAAGCGCTGTTTGCCTTCGAAAAGGCCTTTTATATCCGCGGCATTCTCCACCGCCTGGCCGCCGTGATCATGATCGTCAATATCCTCTGGCATATTGCTTACTCCCTCTTCACTAGGCGGGGCCGGAATAACTTCAAGGAGCTGATGCCGAAGTTCAAGGATGCCAAGGATGCCTTCCAGGTCTTCTGGCACAACATCGGCCTGACCGGGTTTCTTTATAAGAAAGGCATTTTCAAGGCCTGCTTCGACAAGCATCCCTACTGGCTTTTTAAAGAGGAGCCGGAGTTCGGCCGCTACAACTTCATCGAGAAGTTCGAGTACCTGGGCGTGGCCTGGGGCTCGCTGGTCATGATCATCAGCGGGTTTTTCATGTGGAACGTCGAGCTGTCCTTGAAGTTTTTTCCTCTGTGGGTCCACGACATCTTCATCATCATCCATGGCTACGAGGCCATTCTGGCTTTCTTGACCATCATCATCTGGCACATGTACAACGTCCATCTCAACCCCGAGGTTTTCCCCATGAGCAAGGTCTGGCTGAACGGGAAGATCACCAGCCACGAATTGCGGACGCTTCACCCCCTGGAATACAAGAAGATCGCGGAAGAGCGGGTGCGGGCCTCGGCGAAGGCCGCCGAAGTCAAATAACCTTTAGCCGAAGTGATCGAAGCCGTGCCGCTTCAGGACGGCCGGCCGTCCATCCAGTTCATAGCTCAATCCCGTCTTCGGCCCGGCGATCGTTCCGATCCTGAACAGCGGCCGTCCGAATCTCCGGGCAAACGCGGCGGAGATCTTCGCCAACCGGCTGGGCCGGACCGTCGCCAGCAGGCAATAATCCTCGCCGCCGGCGGCGGCCAACTCGACCGCATTCCAGCCATATTTTTCCGCCGCGCGCTTGAGCGGAGCGGAGACAGGGATCGCCTGCAGATCAACGGTCGCCCCGCAATGAGACCGCTCCATGATTCGCCTCAGGTCGGAGTCGATGCCGTCCGAGACATCCATCATGGCCGTCACGCCGCCGCGGGCCGCCAACCATGCCCCTTCCGCCAGGTGGGCGCGCGGCCGGCTATGGCTCCGGACGAGATGCCTTTCATCGCGCCCGAGGGGACGGTCCTCGAGGAGCACTCTCAATCCCCCGCCCGAATCCCCCAAAAAGCCGGTGACGCAGATGAAGTCCCCTTCCTCGGCGCCCGAACGATACTTGACCCTGCCCCGTCGCGCATCGCCGAGAAGAGCCACGTTGATCACGAGCGGGCCGGGCGAACCGGTCGTGTCGCCGCCGAGGAGGCGGACCTTGGCCCTCCTGGCCAGGCTTGCGAAACCGCGGAAGAACTCATCCAGCCAAGGCACATCCATGTCCCGGGGCAAGCCGATCGACAGGAAAGCCGAAAGGGGCGTCCCTCCCATCGCCGCGATGTCGCTCAGATTGACGGCCAGCGATTTATAACCCAGGTCTCGCGCCCCGATCCCCGCCTTGAGAAAATGGACGTCCTCGACGAGCAGGTCGGTCGTGACGAGGAGGAGCCGGCCCTTCGTCCAGGGCAGGACCGCGCAGTCGTCCCCGATGCCCGTGACGCCTGCCGGAAGGTCCTTCAGAAACGCCGGCGAGAATCTGCGGATGAGGCCGAATTCGCCGATATTCGACAGCTTCATGATGTCAGCTTCTTTGAGCGATGGCGATCGACGGCCTCGCGCAGGCGGCGGGAGGCGGCTTCGGGGTCGGGCGCGGAACAAATGGCCGACACGACGGCCAAACCATCCGCCCCCGCCTCGAGGACCTGGGCGGCGTTAGTTGGATTGATCCCCCCGATGGCTATCAGGACATGGCCCGAACATCTTCGAAGCCGGCGCAGGCCATCGAGGCCCCACGCCGTTTTCGCCTCGGGCTTCGTCGGCGTGGCGAAGACCGGGCTGACGCCGAGATAATCGACATCCCACTCCTCGGCTTCGAGCGCCTGCTCCATGGACTCGATCGAAAGACCGATGATCGCGCCGGGGCCGAGAACCCTGCGGGCGTCCGGATACGACATATCGTTCTGACCCAGATGAACGCCGTCCGCGCCCGCGGCCAGGGCGACGTCGACCCGGTCATTGATGATCAAAGGAACGCCCCTGGGCGCCAAGATCGCTTTGATGGACCGGGCGACCTCGAGGAAAGCGCCGATCGGGATGGACTTTTCGCGAAGCTGGACGCACGAAACGCCTCCCCGCAGCGCTGCCTCGACGATCTGGACGACCGGCCGGCCGTGGCAGAGCTCCCTGTCCGTCACCAGATAAAGGCCGAGATCGGGCGATATCGTCACGCCGTCTCCATCTTCAAGCGGCCGGCGATGTCGTCCTCGCGGAGTCGGTAAAGGGCGTCGAGAAATTGGACATGAAAGCTCCCCGGTCCCGGGGCTTGCTCGGCCGCCATCTCGCCGGCGATCCCCATGACGGCCATGGCGTGGGCGGCCGCGTGCAACGGGGACCGATTGACGGCGGCGAAGGCGCCGGTCAAGGCCGACGCCGCGCAGCCCATCCCCGTGACGCGCGGCATCAGCGGATGGCCGTTGGCCACACGGAGGACGGAATCGCCGTGAATGACGAAATCGACGGGCCCGCTGACGCTGACCGCGCAGCCGAAGCGGATCGACAGGCCTTGGGCGGCCTCGAGCGCGTCCTCGGCGGAATGCCGGCTGTCCACACCCTTGGTGGCCCCTTCCGAGTGGAAAAGAGCGCGGATCTCAGAGCCGTTGCCGCGCAGGACGGCCGGCCAGCCTTCTTTCAGCATCCGGAGTGCGGTCTCCGTCCGAAGCCGGGTCGCCCCGCAGCCGACAGGATCCAAAACGATCGGGATGCCTTTTCGCCTGGCCGCCCGGCCGGCCAGGAACATCGCCTCGATCCAAGGCCCGCTGAGCGTGCCGATGTTGATGACGAGCGCCGCGGCCAGTCCGACCATTTCCTCTACTTCTTCCACCGCGTGAGCCATGACCGGAGAGGCGCCGAGGGCGAGAAGAGCGTTGGCCGTAGAGTTCATCACGACGTAATTGGTGATGTTGTGAACGAGAGGAGATTCGGCGCGGATGCGCCCAAGGTCCTGCCAGATCGCTTCGGACGATGTCATGTTCGGCCTCCCTCAACGAAAGACGGGTCTATGATACCCCCAAGCGAAGGCCGTGCCAAGAGGCGGAGGGAGAGACGATCCGGAATCGGACTCGCTCCCGGATCGTCTCTTATCTGAAATAATATGTAAGAAAGTCGAAAAAAAAGGGGACATGGATCGAATTCCCGAATTCGGTCCGTGTCCCCGAATGAAGACGAGACGAAGAATTATTTCTTTTTCATTGGGCAGTTGGCGCCCATCGGGCAATCCACTTCGCCCCGGCCGCCCGTCTGTTTTTTGCTCTCTGTCATTTTGGCCGCGTGGTCCTGGATCTTTTTCACCGTCTCGGCGTTCTTCGAGGTCAAGGTGATAATCACGCCGTCCTTGGTGTTTTGGACCTTCTTCTCCACGTCGGCCAGCATCATCGGGCAGTTCTCCATATTGCAGCAGGCCTGTTCCCCGGCCTTCATCTGAGCTTGCTGGCCATGCATGCCGCCCATCATCCCCATAGGCTTAGCCGCGTCGCTGGGCTTAAGGTACTTTTCCGGTTCCTTGGCGAACGAATCCTTACAGCCCTGACTGCAGAAGTAGTATGTCGTGCCCTTGTACTCGTAGGTGTACTTGGCGTCGGCCTTTTTCACCATCATGCCGCAGACCGGGTCCTTGGCCGTGTCGGGGGTTATCTGTTGGCCCTGCATCTGACCGTGCATGCCGCCCATCATCCCCATGGGTTTCGCCGCTTCTCCGGGTTTTAGATATTTCTCGGGTTCCTTGGCGAACGAGTCCTTGCAGCCCTGACCGCAGAAATAATACATCGTGCCTTTGTAGTCGTACGTGTACTTGGCCCCGGCCGTCTTGACGGTCATGCCGCAGACGGGGTCCTTGGCCGTGTCGCTGGTCGTCTGCAAGGCAAGCCCGGTCAGCACGAACAGGAACGCCGCCGCCAGAAGGAGAGAAAATATCTTTGAGTTTTTTTGCATCGAAACCTCCATGTTTCTTTCGAGATCAGGTCATCCGTCCGACGATCGGAGATCCCGAAGGATCTATCAAGGGACGAGCCTTCGCGGCGGAAGTGGACCCCCGGTTAAAACCCGGGGCCCCTGCCGCCGTCGACGGATGCTCTGACCCTCTCTATATTATACTTAAATGATAAATTTTATCAAGTTTAACCAAATCCGGAGAGAGGCCGCCGATTTTTTAGGTCAAGCCGGCGGGCCCAGCTTGACCCGCCGCAGGCGCAAGGAGTTGGAGACGACGGACACGGAGCTGGCGGCCATGGCCGCCGAGGCGATCATCGGATTGAGGAGCAGGCCAAAGAAGGGGTACAGGACGCCGGCCGCCACGGGGATGCCGATGACGTTATAGATGAACGCCCAGAAGAGGTTCTGTTTGATCGTCCGGATGGTCCGCCGGCTCAATTCGATCGCTTGGGCCACGCCGGCCAGGTCGTCCCTCATGAGGGTGATGTCCGCGGCTTCCATGGCCACGTCCGTCCCGGTGCCGATGGCGATGCCGACGTCAGCCTGGGCGAGGGCCGGCGCGTCGTTGATACCGTCGCCGACCATGGCCACCCTTTTTCCGGCGTCCTGCAGTTTCTTGATCTCCAGGACTTTGTCGGCCGGCAAAAGCTCAGCGACTACGATCTTGATGCCGGCCCGGCGGGCGATGGCTTCGGCCGTCCGCCGGTTATCGCCCGTCAACATGACGATCTCGAGACCGAGGTCTTTGAGCCGCTCGACCGCCCGGAAAGAATCGTCCTTCAGAGTATCAGCGACAGCCAGGAAACCGGCCGCTCGGCCGTCGACGGCCACGAAGACCGGCGTTTTCCCTTCGCCGGACAGCATCGCGACACGATCCCCGAATGCTCCGAAATCGATCGTTCTCTCCCGCATCAGCTTTTCGTTGCCGATCACGACGGCCCGATCGTCGACGTCGGCCTCGAGGCCCAGGCCTTCGAGCGCGCGAAAATTCACAGCCGGCGACAGCGCCAGATTCTCATCCGCGGCTTTCTTCACTACGGCCTCTCCCAGGGGATGCTCGGAGACGCGTTCAACGCTGGCCGCCAAGCGCAACACGTCGTCCTCGGAGAACGGCGCCGCGACGAACAGGTCCGTCACCTCGGGCTCTCCCTTCGTCAGCGTACCGGTCTTGTCGAAGACGACGGCCGTGATCCGGCCGGCCATCTCCAGGCTTTCTCCCCCCCGGATAAGGATGCCGTTCTCCGCGCCTTTGCCCGTTCCGACCATGACCGCCGTGGGCGTGGCCAGTCCCAAGGCGCAGGGGCAGGCGATGATCATCACCGCCACGAAATTCAGGAGGGCGAAGGTCAGGGCCGGCTTCGGGCCGAAGACCAGCCAGGCGATGAAGGTCAGGACCGCGATGGAGATGACGATCGGCACGAAATAGCCGGCGATCACGTCGGCAAGCCGCTGGATGGGGGCCTTGGAGCCTTGGGCCTCCTGGACGAGCCGGATGATCCGGGCTAAAACCGTGTCCCGGCCGACCTTGGCCGTTCGGAACGTGAAACTGCCCGTTCTATTGATGGTGGCGCCGATGACCTCGTCGCCGTTCGTTTTTTCAACGGGCAGGCTTTCGCCCGTGATCATCGATTCGTCGACCGCGGACCGCCCCTGGATCACGATCCCGTCCGCGGGGATCCTCTCGCCCGGCCGGACGATCACAACGTCGCCGACGACGACATCCTTGATCGGTAGGTCGATCTCCGCACCGTCGCGGACGACGCGGGCGGTCTTGGGCTGGAGCCCGATGAGCTTTTTTATGGCCTCGGACGTCCGGCCTTTGGCCCGCGCTTCGAGCATCCGCCCGAAGAGAATGAGGGTGATGATGACGGCCGAGGTGTCGAAATAGACATCCGGTTTGATCCCACCGGCTTCGAAAAAGACCGGAAAAAGGGTCGCCGCGGCGCTATATAAGTAGGCCGCCGAGGTCCCTACGGCGACCAGCGTGTTCATGTCGGCGCGCCCGTGTTTCAAGGCCGCCCAGGCGCCTTTGTAAAAGCGGCGGCCGATCCAGAACTGGACGGGCGTGGCCAGCGCCCAGAGGAGCCAGGGGCTATTGAGGAAACGGGGCATCCACGGAAAGAAATGCGGCGAGCTTCCGATGAAGATGACGAAGCTGAAGGCCAAGCCGGCCCAGAACTCCCGCTTGAGCATTCCATATTCGCGCTCCCTGGCCGTGCGCTCGGCGTCCTCCTCGTCCTCGCCCGTTCCATGGATGACTTCGTAGCCGGCCGAGACGATCGCCTTCTCGATGTCCTCCGGCTTGAGGATCTGCGGGGCGAATACGACCGTCGCCCGGGCCGTGGCGAAGTTGACGTTGACGCTTTCGACTCCGTCGAGGCCTTTCAGCGCTTTTTCTATATTGGCTGCGCAGCCGGCGCAGTTCATGCCCCCGATCGGCAGGTCGAGCCGAATGTTTTTTGTCTGTTCATCAGCGCTCATGGCCATTTATTATAACACGGGCCCGATTTTTCTTGACGGCCGACGGACAGGTCCATACAATAAGGCGGCATTCCGATAAAGACAGCGCCGATGAAGAAAGACCAGATCCCGGGCTGGATCCTGATGATCGCCGTCGGCGCCGTTTCGATGGTCCTCTCGAACCAGGTCACGGCCGGCGGCAGGCATCCTTTGGAAGCCACGGCCTTGGCCGTCATCATCGGCATCCTGGCCCGCAATCTGGGTTTGGTCCCGAAGATTTTCCACGCCGGCATCAAGACCTTCGAGAAGTTCCTGATATGGGGGGTTATCCTGATCGGCGCCACCCTGAATTTCAAAGACTTTCAGACGCAGGGTCCCAAGATGCTGTCGATCATCCTGATGACCATGTTGGTGAGCTATTTCGCCATCTATGCTTTAGGCCGGCTCTTCAAACTCCCCTGGTCGCTGTCCACTCTGCTCTCGGTCGGGACGACGATCTGCGGCGGCTCGGCCATCGCCATCACCGCCCCTCTGATCAAAGCCAAGGAAGAAGAGACGAGCTACGCCATCGGCACGATCACCCTCTGGGGCCTGGTCGCCATCCTTCTTTACCCGAAGCTGGCCCAACTCCTGGGCGTTTCCGATATCCGCTTCGGCGTCTTCGCCGGCACGGCCATCCACGCCACGCCCCAGGTCGTCGGCGCCGGATTCATCTTTTCCGATCTGGCCGGGAAGACCGCCACCGCCATCAAGCTCGTCCGGAACTGTTTCATGGCCCCGCTGGCCTTTCTTCTCGCCGCTTGGTACGCAAAGACATCCATCGATTCCGCCAAGAGGGACAAGCAAAGCCTCAATCTGGCCAAAGCCTTTCCCTGGTTTCTGTTCGGCTACTTTTTCATGGCCGGGCTGAACACGGCCGGCTATTTCACGAAGGTCGGCCTCGACGGGTTGACCTGGTTGGGCCGGTTCCTGATCACCATTTCCATGGCCGGCATCGGCCTGAACACGGTTTTCGGCGCCTTCAAGAAAGTGGGATGGAAGCCCCTTATCGTCGGTCTCCTCGGCGCGCTGGTTGTCGCCGGCGTCAGCATCGCCATGATCGCGCTCCTGCTCTGAGTCAGGGGACGAGCCTTCGCGGCGGAAGTCAAGGGACGAGCCTTCGGCTCGCCACTCGCCCGTGGCTTGTATCCACGGGCGAGTACGGCGGAAGTGGACCCCCGGGCAATGCCCGGGGCCCCGGCCGCCGTGGACCCCCGGGCAAAGCCCGGGGCACTCACCCGCGATGTAAATACGCGGCTGAGTACGGCGGATGCGGATCCCCAGACAAAGCCTGCCCTCATTCGCTTCGCGAATGAGGACTGCAAAGCCTGGGGCCCCTGCCGCCGCCCCGGCCGCCGTTAAATCACGACGGCTTTGTCCGTTGAAAGGAAGACGCCCCATGAAGAATCTTTCAAAATGGATTTGGATGATGGCCCTTATTCCCTGGTTTCTTTGCAGCGCGGCGCATGCTCAAAATGCCCCGCCGAATCGGTCCCTGGAAAAGCAGTTTGATTCCCATCTCTCTTCGGCGGATATCAAGGCCAGACTGGAGCGACTCAGCGCGCGTCCTCACCATGTCGGTTCTCCTTATGATAAGGAAAACGCCGAGTTCATTCTTTCCCAGTACAAAACGTGGGGATTCGATGCCCGCATAGAAGAGTTCAGCACCTTGTTTCCGACTCCCAAGACGCGCCTGCTGGAGATGATTTCTCCCGTTAAGTACACGGCGGTCTTGAACGAGCCGCCACTGAAGGAAGACAGAACCTCGGGCGCGGTTGCCGAACAGCTGGCGACCTACAACGCCTACTCCATTGACGGCGATGTGACCGGTGACCTCATCTACGTGAATTACGGAGTCCTCTCCGACTACGATGAGCTCGAGAGGATGGGGATCGATGTTCGGGGCAAAATCGTCATCACCCGTTACGGCGGATCCTGGAGAGGGATCAAGCCGAAAGTGGCCGCAGAGCACGGGGCGATCGGCTGTCTCATCTATTCCGATCCGAAAGACGACGGTTTCTACGTCGGCGATGTCTATCCCAAAGGCGCCTGGAGGAATGAATTCGGCGTCCAGAGAGGATCGGTCGCGGATATGCCCGTCTACCCCGGCGATCCGTCGACGCCTTTTGTCGGGGCGACGCCGGGCGTGAAGCATCTTCCCCTCAAAGAGATCAAGGTCCTGACGAAAATACCGGTTCTTCCGATCTCCTATCATGACGCTCTTCCCCTGCTCCAATCCTTGACCGGGCCGGTTGCGCCGGACCATTGGAAAGGGGCTCTGCCCGTGACCTATCATATCGGGCCGGGACCGGCCAAGGTTCATCTGAAATTGGAGTTCAACTGGGATATCAAGCCGATCTACGATGTCATCGCCATGATCAGGGGGAGCGTTTACCCGGATCAATGGATCATCAGGGGAAATCACCATGACGGGTGGGTGAACGGGGCGGAAGATCCTCTCAGCGGACAGGCGGCGACGATGGAGGAGGGCAAGGCGCTTGGCGAGCTGGCCAAAACCGGCTGGAGGCCGAAACGAACCATCGTCTATTGCGCCTGGGACGGAGAAGAACCGGGATTGATCGGCTCCACGGAATGGGTGGAAACTCACGCCGACGAATTGCGGCAAAAGGCGGTCGCCTACATCAATTCCGATTCCAACGGGCGAGGGTTTATCGGTATGGACGGATCGCATACGCTCCAGCATTTCATCAACGACGTCGCCCGGGACGTCATCGATCCCGAAAAGAATATCAGCGTCTGGCAGAGGGCGAGGGCCGCGAGGCTTCTGGCCAGCCCCCCCGGGGAGAAAAACGATATCCGATCCGGGAAAGATTTGAAAATCGGCGCCCTGGGATCCGGTTCCGATTTCACTCCGTTCCTTCAACACATCGGCATTGCGTCACTGAATATCGGCTATGGCGGTGAAAGTGAAGGAGGCGTCTACCATTCCATTTATGATTCTTTCGATCATTTTATCCGTTTCGTAGATCCGACGTTCGCCTACGAGGTGGCTCTCGCCCAGACGGGCGGCCACGCGGTCATGCGTCTGGCGGATGCCGATATTCTTCCGTTCAACTTCGCGGATTTCGCGGAAACCGTGTCAGGGTATTTAGGCCAGATCAAGGCCTTGACTCAGAACATGAGGGAAGAGACGCTCGAATTGGACCGGGATCTCCAGGACAATGTGTTCACCGAGGTTGCCGATCCGACTAAAGCCTATCGGCCGCCTAAAGCCCAGGACCCGGTTCCGTACTTGAACTTCGCGCCGCTTGAGAATGCCGTCAGCACCCTCCGAAAAAACGCAGAGGAATATCAGAAAGCAAGGTTTGATTTAGAGGAAAGCGGGAGGAAACTGGCCGGCGACCAGCCGATGCGTCTGAACGAGATCATCTTCAGGACCGAGCGGGCGCTCACAAAGCCTGAGGGATTGAAAGGACGCCCCTGGTTTATCCACAAAATCTACGCGCCGGGTCTATACACGGGCTACGGCGTGAAGACACTTCCGAGCGTCCGGGAGGCGATCGAACAGAGACAGTGGGACGAAGCCGATCAGCAGATAATCGTGGTCGCGAACACGCTGGAGGCTTATTCCCGGGAAATCCGTCAGGCGACGGCTATCCTCCAATCCGCGCTGAAATAGAGGAGGCCATCCATGAGAAAGACGATTATCCTGCTGGCTTTGCTTGGCATTTCCACTGGGATGGAGATGAAACTTCAGCCAAGCCCCGGACAGGACGCGCCGGACCTCCAACAGCTTTTCGCCAAAACCGAGGCCATGATCCCGATGCGGGACGGCGTTCGACTTCACACCGAGATCTGCGTCCCGAAGAGCGCGACCGAGCCGCTTCCCTTTCTGATGACCCGCACTCCCTACGGCGTCAACGAAGATGATCACGGCTTCTCCCGCATCTTCGGCATTTACCGCGAGTTGATCCCCGAGGGTTTCATTTTCGTCTTTCAGGACATTCGCGGGAGATTCCAGTCCGAGGGGCAGTTCGTCATGCAGCGCCCGCCGCGCGATCGAAGCGACGCGAAATCGATCGACGAAGGCACCGATACCTACGATACCATCGACTGGCTGGTCAAGAACGTCCCCGGCAACAATGGCCGGGCGGGCCTGCTGGGGATCTCCTACGGCGGCTGGCTGACCGTGATGGGACTGCTCGAGCCGCACCCCGCCCTGAAGGCCGCGTCCGAGCAAGCTTCGCCGGCTGACATGTTCCTTGGTGACGACTTCCACCACAACGGCGCCTTCCGGCTGAGCTACGGCTTCGAGTACGCCGCCGAGATGGAAACGAACAAGACAAATTATCTGTTCCCGTTCGACATGGCCGATACGTTCGAATGGTATCTGCGGCTCGGGCCGCTGGCGAATGCGAACAAGCTGTATTTCCACGAAAAAATCCCCACCTGGAACGATTTTGTCGCGCATCCCAACTACGATGAATTCTGGCAAAAGCAGGCTTTCCCGCGCTATTTAAAGAATCTGAAGCTCGCGGTCCCGAACCTCAACGTGGCCGGCTGGTGGGACCAGGAGGATTTCTACGGCCCGCTGAAAATCTATGAACTCCTGGAGAAGAATGACGGAGGGCATATGAACTACCTCGTCGCCGGGCCGTGGAACCACGGCGGTTGGTCGCGCGGCGACGGCGCGAGGTTTGGGCCCGTGCAGTTCGGTACCAACACCAGCCAGTATTTCCGGGAAACCATCCAAAGAACTTGGTTCAATTACTGGCTGAAAGATAAAGGTATTCTGCCGCTGAATGAAGCTCTGACCTTCGAAACAGGCTCGAACCAGTGGAAGAAGTGGGACGCCTGGCCGCCGCAGAAGAACATCACCGAGAGGAAACTGTACTTCCAAGCCAACAGCCGGCTGTCATTCGATGCGCCGAGCGGCGGTGCATCCGACGCGTCCGACAGCTACATCTCGGACCCCGAGCACCCGGTTCCGTATCGCCAACGGCCGATCCAGCCAACCTACGGCCCGGGCAGCACATGGTCCAGTTGGCTGGTGGAGGACCAGCGATTTGTCTACCTCCGGCCCGATACCGCCGCGTGGTCGACCGAGCCGCTCACTGAAAATCTCACAATATCGGGGGACATCGTCGCCCACCTGTTTGCATCGACCACCGGCAGCGACAGCGATTGGATCGTGAAGCTCATCGACGTCTATCCGGAGGTCTATCCAAGTGAGCCGAGGATGGCCGGGTTCCAGCTGATGGTGGCGAACGAGGTCCTACGGGGGCGCTTCCGCAAAAGTTTCGAGAAGCCGGAGCCGCTGGTCCCCAATCAGCCGGCGGAGTTCACCATCGATCTTCACCCGAATGATCACACGTTCCTGAAAGGGCATCGAATCATGGTTCAGGTGCAGAGTACCTGGTTCCCTCTGATCGACAGGAATCCGCAAAAATTCGTGCCGAATATCTTTCTGGCCGAGCCCGGCGACTTCCAGAAGGCCACCCAACGCGTCTTCCGCTCCGCACGGTATCCATCAAGCGTGGCCTTGCCGGTCGTGATCA
>JAUYDS010000156.1 GCA_030691735.1 Candidatus Aminicenantota bacterium | reverse complement strand
CCGGCCATGCTCCAAGGGACGAGCGGGACGATGATGCCGCCGCATTCGTCGATGATCCGCGACAGGTTCTTGGCCGCCAGGCCTTTCTTTTTATAGGCCGGCGAGAGCAAGTCCCCCGGGAGGATCACGGAGAGGTAGGAGCTGCCCGTGACCAGCGCCGTCACGAGGCACGAGCCGATGGTCACGACGACGAGGTTCCAGACCTTGTCGGCCGTCTTCATCACCCGTTCGAGGATGATCCCCAGCAGTCCCGTTTTCTGCATGATGCCGCCGAAGCTGAAGGCGGTGAAAGCGACGAGCTGCGTCTCCATCATGCTCATCAGCCCACCGCGCGCGAGAAGTTTATCCACGACCTCGACGCCGGTATGCGCGGGATAGCCCGTGTTCACGGCCTGGGCGATCTGGACCAGCGACTCCTTTTGGAAGATGACGGCCAGGACGGCCGCGATGAGCGAGGACACGAGCATGCCCGGGATCGTCGGCCGCTTGGTGAAGGCCAGATAGAAGACGATCAGCATAGGCAGGAGAAGCAGGACGTTGAACCGGAAGTTCTTCTTGAGCGTATCCAGGATGAGGGTCATGGTCGCGGATTCCGCCGATCCGGTCTGGTACTTCAGCCCGACAAAGAAATAAACGATCAGGCTGAGCAGCCAGCCGGGCACGGCCGACCACATCATGTGCTTGATGTGATCGAAAAGGTTGGCCCCGGCCGTGACCGCGGCCAGGTTCGGGATGTCGGAAAAAGGGGACATCTTGTCGCCGAAATAGGCGCCGGTGACGATCGCCCCGGCCGCCATGCCCAGCGGGATGTTGAGCCCCATGGCGATCCCGATGAAGGCCACCCCGACGGTCCCAACCGTGCCCCAGGACGTGCCGGTGGCCAGGGCGGTGATGCTGCAGACAAGACAGGCCGTCACCAGGAAGAACTTCGGCGAGATGAGCTTCAGCCCGTAATAAACGATCATGGGGATGGTCCCGCTGGCCATCCAGGATCCGATGAGCACGCCCACGGTCAGCATGATCAGGATGGCGGGCATGGCCTTGTGGATGCTGTCCACGATCCCGCGTTCCATGTCCTTCCAGCTGAACTTCAGGATGACTCCCAGGCAGCCGGTCAGGAAGGCGGCGCAGACAAGAAGCACCTGCGGCCGGATCTTATAGACGCCGTAACCGACCCCGAGGAGCAAGCCCATGGCGATGAGGGGCAGGAGGGCGACCGCCAGGGATGGTTTTTTAAAGGATGGGGAGTTCGGTGTCTCGTTCGAACCGTCCATTTGAGACCCTCCTTCTTGGGGCGTTGATGATAAAATTATCATGAGCGGCGCGCATTTACAAGGACATCCGGAACGGATAAAATGAAAGCCAAAAGCCGATGCCCACGTTCGAGGACGAATTCCGACGCTTCTTCCCCATCGCCCGAATATTGGGCCGGGCCTCCCTCCTCGGTAAAAAACTCGTCGTCCGGGGGGCGGAGAACTTCGTCCGGGACGGGCCGTCCATCATCGTCGGCAACCACTGCGGCAGTTTCAAGGACGTGGCCGTGATCGCCCTGACCGCGCCCCGGCCGTTCTTTTTCACGGCCAACAAGATGATCTTCAGCCGGGAGGAGCTGCGCTTCCTCGTCCGGAAGCACCTCAAACGCCATCTGGGCCGTTTCGGTCTCTTCCTCAATTTCCTGCTCAACCCTTTGTATGCTCTTTTCATCCAATTGATCTCCTCGAATGTGGCCAAGGTCGGGACCGTCCCCGTCGATCTGTACAACCACGGGAAACGACAGGCCGTCGAGCGCTGCCAGGATTATCTCAAAATGGGGCGGAGCATCGTCGCCCTCCAGGGGCGGGGCCGGGTCGTTCCCGAGGACCCCAACCCTTACGTCAAAAGCTTCGGCCGAGGGATGTCGATCGTCGCCTATAACGTCTACGAGCGGTTCGGAATGAGCGTCCCGGTGACCCCCCTGGCCATCTACGGGACCCAGCTTCCCTTTCTCATTCCGGGCAAGGTCTTAGTGAACGTCGGGAAACCGATGTTCATCGCCGACCATCTCGGAGGGGGAATGAAGGCTTCCGTCGATCGTTTCAAGGCGGCCATGGAAGCGACCGTCAACATGCTGTTCTTGGAGCTCATCCGGCGGCGGCCGGGGCCCCGGGCATTGCCCGGGGGTCCACTTCCGCCGTACTCGTCCGTAGATACAAGCCACGGGCGAGTGGCGAGCCGAAGGCTCGTCCCTTGACTTCCGCCGCGAAGGCTCGTCTCTTGACCCTAAGGAGTCATCCGTCATGAAGACAAAGTCCATCGTCCTGGCCTTGGTCGTGTCGGCGCTCGCCGCCTGCGGCGAAGCCGGGAAGGCGCCCGTGATCTATATTGCCAAGGACGCTTCGGCGCTCGAGCGGTTCGGCGCGGCCGAGCTGAGACGATATATCTATCTTTGCGCCGGCGAGCTTGCTTCCTTTGTCCCGATCGACTCTCTGGAGGACGTGAAAAGAGCCGGCATCATCCTATCCTTAAAGGGACGGATCCTGAAGGACGCGGCGGCGAAAGACTCCGCCATCGAAATCGTCGCGCCGGACAAGTTCCCCAAGCTCGATCCCGAAGAATACTGGCTGCGGACGCTGAAGCGAAAAACGGGCGAGACGAAGTATCTATTGATCTCCTACGGCGAGGGTGCCGCGGTTCTCTACGGCGTCTACGCCTTCGCCGAAAAGCTCGGTGTCCGTTTCTATCTGGACGGCGACGTCGTCCCCGAGGACAAGGTCGAATTCAGGATCCCGGACATCGACGAGAAGTCGCGGCCGCTTTTCAAGCTGCGGGGCATCCAGCCGTTCCACGATTTCGCCGAGGGACCGGATTGGTGGAACGAGGATACGTACAAGGCCATCCTCGCTCAACTGCCCAAGCTGCGGATGAATTTCTTCGGCCTGCACACCTACCCGGAAAAGAACCCCAACGCCGAGCCCACGGTCTGGATCGGCCTGCCCGGCGATTTCGACACGGACGGCCGGGTGACCTTCAGTTACCCGTCGAGCTACCAGAACACCCTGCGGTCCAATCCTTGGTCTCATAACTGGGGCTATCAGCCCAAAAAGACCGGCGATTTCCATTTCGGGGCCGGGGAGCTCTTCGAGCGCGACGACTACGGCCCTGAGGTCATGGCCGGCCTGATGCCCGAGCCGAAGACGCCCGAACAGTCGAATGAGCTCTTCAATAGAACAGCCGCTCTGCTCCGCGGCGCGTTCGCTTTCGCCCGACGTCTCGGGATCAAGACCTGCGTCGGCACCGAGACGCCCCTGACCGTTCCGGCCCTCGTCCAGGAGCGGATGAAGAGCGCCGGCCGGGACCCCAAAGACCCCCGGGTCGTCAGGGAATTGTATAAGGGGATTTTTCAGCGGATCGCGGCGGCCGTGCCGCTCGATTATTACTGGTTCTGGACGAGCGAGAACTGGACGTGGTCGGATGCGAACGAGGACGCCGTCAAGGCCGTGACGACCGATTTGGACATGGCCGTTCAGGCGGCGGATGAGCTGGGGAATCCGTTCGCTCTGGCGACCTGCGGCTGGGTCCTTGGCCCTCCCAGCCGGCGGACGCTCTTTGACCAGGTCCTTCCGAAAAAGGTCGCGGCGAGCACGATCAACCGCGAAGTGGGGAAGGCGCCGGTCGACCCCAATTTCGCCGGAATCGAAGGGCGCTCCAAGTGGGCGATTCCTTGGCTCGAAGATGATCCTTCGCTCACCTCGCCCCAGCTCTGGGTCGGCCGGATGCGCCGCGACGCCGTGGACGCGCTCAAGTACGGCTGTGACGGCCTGATGGGCATCCACTGGCGGACGCGGATTCTGTCGCCGAACATTCTCGCCTTGGCCTGGGCGGCCTGGGACCAAGGCTGGAACACGCTGCCGGCCAATTTCAAGGACCTGGTCGGCCCCGTCAACGGCCAATTTGTGAACTTCGCCGATCAGGCCATCGCGGGGACGAGGGAAGCGGCGATCTACAAGGATGTTCGCGACCGGATGTATGGATATCATCTGCTCGTCCCGGACGGAACGTACGCGGTCACGCTGAAATTTTGTGAAAGTGAATTCGACCGGAAGAGCGCCCGAGTCTTCGATGTGATCATCCAAGGAAAGAAAGTGGTCGAGAAGTTGGACATCTTCGAGCGCGCCGGGCGGTTCAAAGCGCTCGATCTCGTTTTCAAGAACGTCGATGTCGCCGGCGGCCGCCTGGCGATCGATCTCGGCGACCGCATCCATTACCCGTCGATGGCGGGGCTGATCATCGAGGGAAAGACGAAAACGGGCGAAAAGGTCCTCAAGAAGGTCAATTGCGGCGGCCCCAAAGCGCTTGATTATGAAGCGGATTGGCCGGAAACGCCGCGGTTTCTAGCCGCGTCCGACTTCTATCTCGACTGGGTCAGGAACCAGTTCGGTCGGGCGGCCGACCGGGAAATCGCCGACATCTTTACCCGGATCGATGGAAAGCTGCCCATCCCCGTAAACTGGACGAACGGTCCGGGCGGCATCGCTCCCGACAAGCGGCCCTGGGCCGAGGTCGAGAAGGCCTTCGGGTTCGTCAGCGAGCTGGCCGCGCTGCGACCGCGCCTCAGCGGAAAGGGCTTTCTCGAGCGCTTTGACTACTGGCTGAAGAATTTTGAATATATGCGCGAGATCTCCCATTACCAGTGTCTCTGGGCGGAGTCCAACGGGATCTTCGACAAGGTCAAAGTCGAAAAGAATCCGAACAAAAAGAAAGGCATCGTCCAGGAATCCCTTCTTCCGCTCCGCGTTCGGATGGTCGATTCGTTACAGGAGATCTTCAACGATCTTCTGGCTACGGTCGGCAATACCGGCGAGCTCGGGACGATCGCCAACTGGGAGCAGCATAATATGCCCGGCTCGATCGAGAAGCCGGGCGAGGAGATCAAGAAATTATTGAACGCGGATCTGCCGCCGAGGGCGCGGCTGTCGAACGCCTATCAAGGCACGGTGCGGATCTTTGTGCCCTCGGTCCGGACGAGCCTCGAGGCCGGTGAGAGCCTGACCCTGAAGGTTATCATTCTGGCCCAGGATCCGCCCCAGGACGCGGCGCTTTACTGGAGAGAGCTGGGGAGAGGCAAGTTTCGGGCCGTTCCGCTTCAGAAGGTCGCGCGCGGCGTCTATTCCGTGATCGTCCCGGCGATCGACAAGGACATCGAATATTATATCCGGACGCGCGCCGGGGAACGGGACGTCGTCTTCCCCGTCACGGCGCCGGCGCTCAATCAAACCGTCGTGGTGATCCCGAAATAACTTTCTGTTTCAACCAGCCGCGCTCGATCTCTTCGAGCGTCCGGCCCTTCGTCTCCGGCAGGACGAACCAGATGAAGAGAAAGTCGAGGACGCACATCCCCGCGTAGAGCCAGAAGGCGAACGATTCGTGGAGTTTGTCGGCGATTACCGGGAACGTCAGCGACACGGCGAAGTCCGCGGCCCATAGGGCGACCGTGGCGATGGCCATGGCTTGGCCGCGGATACGCGTCGGAAAGATCTCGGCGATGACGACCCAGACGATGGGCCCCATGGCCATGGCGAAGAAGGCGACGTAGAGGAGGGTGAAAACGAGGACCAGCCCGCCCGAAAAGAGCTGGAATTTGAAGGCCGCGCCGAGGAGGATGAACGAAACCCCCATGCCGCCGCAGGCCGTCAGCAGGAGCGGCTTGCGGCCGATCCGGTCGACGAGGGCGATGGCCACGATGGTGAAGAGGACGTTGACGATGCCGACGATCGTCGATTGAAGGATGGCCGCTCCCCGGGCCAGCCCCGCGGTCTCGAAGAACCGGGGCGAGTAATAGATCACGGCGTTGATGCCGGTGATCTGCTGAAAGACGGCCAGGACCAC
>JAUYDS010000069.1 GCA_030691735.1 Candidatus Aminicenantota bacterium | reverse complement strand
AGCCGGGCGATTCCGGCGAAGGGGCGGCCTTGGATATCGACGTGCGCTTTCGAAAAACGGCACAAACCGTCGAGCGGCAGGAGCTCTCCGTCCTTCACGACGAACGGATTGACCTCGGCCTCCTCGATGACGTAACGGCCGCCGGGTCCGAAGGGCGAATAGTGAGCGGCCAGCCGGCACAAACCGAAATGGACATCGCGGAGTTCCGCGGCCCCGAGGACGGGCGCCCGCCCGCGAAAAGGATGGACCAGCTTGTCAAAGACGGCCAGCGGCTCCAAATGGGCCAGGACCTCCTTCTTCCGAAGGAGATGGGCCGAGGCGATGGAGGCCGCCGCGCCCTCCTTGATCCTCTCGTTCATGTATTCGACCTCGACGCCGCCCGCCCCCAGGGTGACGATCGGGCCGAACTCCCGTGAATGCCGGATCCCGACCAGGAGCTCCGAGCCGAAGCCGAAGCGGTCGAATTCGACCTTCTCGCAGAGGAGAACGCCTCGGATGTCCTTTCTGATCCCCTCGAGGGGGAATTCGCCGGAGGTCCCCTGCCGGTCGAATCGGCGCGACCATTCCTGGAACCTTTTTGGGACGTCGGCCATCATTTTTCGGATACCGGCATTGACCGCCGAAAGGGTATTTTCAACAAATGCGACGCCGCCGACGTCGGTCTTGTGCTGGATCATAGGCGCGACGATCTTTAGGACGAGGCCGGATGAACCGAAGCCGGTCAGGTCCTTGGCCCGGACGACTTCGCCCTTGGCCACGAACCTGAAGCGGGGCGGCTTGAGGCCGGCCGCCTGGAGCATCCGGTAGACCTCGTGCTCGAAGAGGAAGGTCCGGCCGTCCTCGTCGGCCTTTTCGAAGAGGGCGTCGATGGCTTTGAAATCGATGGCCATGGATTTCAGAGGGCGGCCCGGCGGCCGAGTTCGAAGGCTTTGAGATTGGATTCCAGGATCTTCTCCCCGCGAGGAGCGAAGAGGACGCGAATGAACTCGCGGAGGCCGTCCTCGCCCACGACCAGGTCCTTGGCCGCGGCGCCGAGCATGACCGTGTTCTGGGCTTTGCTCGTTCCCGCCTCCTTGGCCAGCGCCTCCGAGTCGATGACGACGCTGCCCGGGACCCGCCGGACTTGCCCGATCAGGGCGTCCTTGTCGGGATAATCGGGAATATTGACGAACGGCGTGCTGCTCGTGATGAGCTTCCCTCCCGGCCGAAGGAAATCCAGGTAGCGGAGCGCCTCGAGCGGTTCGACGCTGAGGATCAGGTCGGCCTCTCCGCGAGGGATGAGATCGCTGTAGATGCGGTCCTTCGAAAGGCGCAGGTGGGACTGGACCGCTCCTCCCCGCTGGGCCATGCCGTGGACCTCGGCCTGTTTGACGTTAAAGCCTTCTTTGAGCGCAGCGCTGTCGATGACGAAAGCGATGGACAGGATGCCCTGCCCCCCGACGCCCGCCAGAATGATGTCCTGCTTGCGGCTCGTGGTCATGGCGCCTATCCTACTCCCTTTTGTTCTTCTTCCGGGCTTCTTCGAGGCATTCGCGGACCGCCACGATCACCGACAGCCCGGGGTGGGCGATCTCTTCTTTCATGACGCGGATGTTCTGCTCGTGGAACTTGGGCAGGGGCGTGATCACCCGGATGTGTTCCTTCGGGACGCCGACACCCTCGACGATCTTCAGGAGCCGGTCGCCCGAGGTGAAGGTCGGCTGGCCGCCGGTCATGGCCACGGTGCAGTTGTCGAGGACGATGACGACCATGTTCGTGTTATAAGCCGCGGCGCTGAGCAGCGCCGTGATGCCCGAGTGGCCGAAGGTCGAGTCACCGATGACCGCGACCGCGGGAAAGACACCCGCCTCGGCCGCGCCCTTGGCCATGCCCACGCTCGCGCCCATGCAGACGCAGGTATTGATCGCGCTGTAGGGCGGGAAATAGCCGAGCGTATAGCACCCGATATCACTAAAAACATTGGATTTAGCCTGTCCCTCGAGCGCCTTGTTCAAAGCCTTGAACGTATCGGCGTGGGGACAGCCGATACAAAGCTGAGGCGGCCGTCCGGCCGGCTTGAATTCGCTCGGCGCCTGCCGTTCAAGCGGCTTCATCCCGAGCGCGGCGCGCACGGACTCGGGGGATAGTTCCCCGGCCAGGGGGATGTGACCGCTGAGCTTGCCGATGAGGGTCTTCCCGGGAATGCCGTAGAACCCTTTAAGGCTTCGCTCGATCAGCGGGTAGCCTTCTTCGGCGACAAGGACTTTATCGACGTGGGCGACGAGCCTTTTGATCAGCTCTTCGGGCACGGGGTACGTGGCGACTTTCAGGATGGACGGTTTATTGGCCCCGTCCCGAAAATTTTCCAGGACGTAGTTATGGGCGATACCGGAGGCGATGACCCCCAGCGACCGGTCGGCCGGATTCAACTCCAAGTTGTTGAAGCGGGACCCTTCGGAGATCTTGATCAGCTCGGGCTGCAGCTCGAGGAGGCGCTTGAACTGGGCCCGAGCGTTCATCGGCAGGAGCGTCCAACACTGCCGGTCGCCGTACCTGAGCCCGTTCTGGGGACGAGCTTCGCCCGTTTCCACTCCGGCCCGGCTGTGCGAGAGCCGCGTCACCAGCCGGATCATGACCGGGATGTTTATCCGTTCGGAGAGGTCGAACGCCTCACGCGTCATATCGTAGGCTTCCTGATGATCGGCGGGCTCATAGCAGGGGATCTGGGCGAACTGGGCGTAGAACCGGCTGTCCTGTTCGTTCTGCGAGCTGTGCATGCCGGGATCGTCGGCCACGACGACGACGAATCCGCCTCCGACGCCGGTGAGCGCGGCGCTCATGAAGGGATCGGCGGCCACGTTCAAACCGACGTGTTTCATCGAGACGAGCGCGCGGCGGCCGGCGAAGGAGACACCGAGGGCCTCTTCGAAAGCGGTCTTCTCGTTGACCGACCAGGCCGCGACGAACGTCTTGGCCCGCCGGGCGGCCCGGACCAGATATTCCATGATCTCCGAGGCCGGCGTCCCGGGATAGGAATATCCGGCTGTCAGGCCGGCATGGACGGCGCCGAGGGCTACGGCCTCATCGCCGAGCAAAATCTCTTTGGTCATGCCTGCATCCTTTTCCTCGGGGCGGCGGCAGGGGCCCCAGGCTTTGTCTGGGGATCCGCTTCCGCCGCACTCAGCCGCGTATTTACATCGCGGGTGAGTGCCCCGAGCTTGCCCGGGACCCAGGCCGCCGCCGACGGGGCTGGGCCGACCCCGCCTGTTTTGAAAAAGAGAGGCTAGAATACAATCTCGGCCGCTTGGAGTCAAGACACCTTAACCCAAGTAATTCGATAATTCCTATAAATTTATGTTGAAATATTTTTTTTTCTGGGATAGGATGATGCCAAGAGCGGCCGGAACGGCCGTCCGCAAAGGAGCACGGCATGATCAGGCTTTCCACCAAAGGCCGGTACGGAACGCGGCTCATGGTCAATCTTGCCCGCCATCATAAAAACAGCAATGAACCCACCATCCTGAAGAACGTGTCCGAGGAAGAGGGCATTTCGATCCGATACCTCGAGCAGATCATCATCCCCTTGAAGATCAACCGGCTCGTCAAGAGCATCCGGGGCGCCGGCGGCGGCTACATCCTCGCCCGGAAGCCGACCGATATCAAGATCTGCGACATCCTCTACGCCCTGGAGGGGAGCTGCAGCCTGGTCGAATGCATCGAGGACGAGACGTTCTGCGAAAAGGTCAAGACCTGCGGGACGTATGAGATCTGGAAGGGGGCCAACGATCTCCTGCGGGGCTACTTCGAGAAGATGACCCTGCAGGATGCCCTGGAAATTTGTGAGAAGAAGATCGCGGACGCCAAGAAGAAAACCAAGGTCAAGTGAGCCGTTCGCCCGGCCTCAGGATTTTGGAGCAGGTTCCTCTTTCAGCTTGCTGAGCTTATAGCGCAGCGTATCGCGGCTGATCCCCAGCCTCCTGGCCGCGAGAGACTTATTCCCCCCCGATTTTTCGAGCGCTTGGATCACCATCCTTTTTTCCGCTTCGGGGAGCGAGAGTCCTTCGGGAACGACGGGTTCGGGCGCGGTCCCGGTCTCGCCGGGCGGAGGATCGCTGAGGCGGATGGGCACATGTCGGGGGGAAATGAGCGGGCTGTCCTCGAAGATCATCGCCCGCTCGATGGCGTTCCTCAGCTCCCGGACGTTTCCCGGCCAGGAGTACCGGAGAAAAAGCCTTTCGGCGTCCGGTTCCAAGCCTTGGATGGCCTTGTTGAATTTCTGATTGTAGTGGACGATGAAATGGCGGGCCAGGGGCAGGATGTCGTCCTTCCGCTCGGCCAGCGTCGGAAGATAAATGGGACAGACGTTCAGCCTGTAGAAGAGGTCCTTCCGGAATTTTTCCTGGCGGCAGAGAACCTCTAAGTCCTGGTTGGTCGCGGCGACCACGCGGAGGTCGACCTCGACGTCCCGCAGACCGCCGACCCTCTTGAACGTGCCGGTTTCTAGGAAGCGGAGCAGCTTGGCCTGCAGGGCGATGTCCAGGGTGCTGATCTCGTCGAGGAAGAGCGTCCCTTCGTCGGCCAACTCGACCAGTCCCCGTTTCTGCTGCTTGGCGTCGGTGAAGGCCCCTTTTTCGTAGCCGAACAGTTCGCTTTCGAGCAAGTTGGCCGGGATGGCCGAGCAGTTGATGGCCAGGAAGGACGCTTCGCTCCGACGGCTCCAGGTGTGAAGGGTCTGGGCGAAGAGGTCCTTGCCGGTTCCGCTCTCACCCTGGAGGAGGATGATCGAAGCCTCGCTCTCGGCGAGCTTCTTGACCACGTCCAGGAGCTGCCGCATGACCGGCGTCTCTCCGACGATCGGCCCGGCGGCATACTTTGTCTTCTCGATTTCCCGGTAGGCGGCGATCTTTTTCTTCAAGGCGGCCGCTTCCAGGGCATGGACCACGGTGCTCTGGAGCTTGGCGTCGTCGATGGGCTTGGTGATGAAATCGTAGGCCCCGCGGCGCATGGCCGTCACGACGTCCTCGATCACCCCGAACGCGGTGATCATGATGACGGGCAGCTCGGGCCAGTTCTTCCGAAGACTTTCTAGGACGTCGGTTCCCTTGGCGTCGGGAAGCTTCATGTCCAAGAGAAGGATGTCCGGGCTCTCCTCGGTCAGCGACCGCAGGCCGGCCGCCCCGCTCTCCGCCTCGACGACGTCATAGCCCCAGCGCGTCATCTTCTGGGCCAGCGACCAGCGGACAAGACGCTCGTCGTCGATGATCAGGACCTTCTTCTTCTGCATGGTCATTCACACGGCAGGTCGAGCGGAAGACGGATGGTGAAGGTCGTCCCCTTCCCTTCCCGGCTGTGGACGGAGATCGTTCCTTTGTGGGCGTCGATGGTTTTCTTGCAGATCGAAAGCCCCAGGCCGGTCCCTCCCTTTTTCGTCGAAAAGAACGGGTTGAAGATCTGGGGGAGCTGCGATTCCTTGATCCCGCAGCCTTCGTCGGCCAGGAAGATGAACAGGGCCCGGTTCGGCACGACTTTAAAAAAGATGAGAATATTCCCTTCCTTGTCGATGGCCGCGATGCTGTTGAGAAGGAGGTTCAAGATCACTTCCTGGAGGCGGTCGGCGTCCAGACAGATCCGGACATCGCGTTTGAGCGGATGAAAATGGAATCGGATGTCCTTGCCGTGCAGCTGTGTCTTGGCCAGCCGGATGGCGTTCTCGACGAAGAGGTTGGGAGCGACCAGACTGAAATGGGGCGGCTTGGGACGGGCATAACTCAGGAAATCCTGGATGACATTGATGATCTTGTCGATTTGAACGAGCATCTCTTGAAAAATCTCTTTTTGCGGATCGGCGACGGTCGCGTTCTGGTTGATGATCTCGAGCGCTCCCTTCATGCCCGACAGGGGATTCTTCACTTCGTGGGCCAGCCCAGCGGCCAGCTCGCCGAACACGGCCAGGTGCTCGGCCCGTTCGATCCGCTGGTTATAGAGCGTCTCGATTTTCCGATTGGCCTCTTTGAGCTTCTCCACCATGAGGTTGAAGCTCGCGGTCAGGCTGCCGATTTCGTCGTTCTTCAGAGGATCCAGACGGACCGCCAGGTCTCCGTCCTGAACCTTCTTCATCTTGTCTTTCAAGAGCGAGATCGGACGGTTGATCAGCCTCTCGAAGAGCCGGAGGATGATGAAGGTCAGCAGGCCCAGACTGAGGACGGCCAGGACGATCCCCTTCCACTGGCTTTTCCAAAGCAGGTCCGAGGCTTCGCGGGTGTCGAACTCCACTTCGAGGAGGCCGTTGATCCGGCGCTCGGCGGCATGACAGGAATAACATTCCGGCCCGTTCTCGACGAGCATAAAGCTGCGGATGGTGTGCTGCGATTTTGAGAAAACGGTCCGCCGCGCCGTTTTATCGGCGACCATCGTCCTGATCGTCGTTCGGTCCTCCGCGGGGAGCTCGGTCGCCTTTTCCTCGACCCGGGTCGAGGCGAAGATCTTTCCCTCGGGCGTCAGGACGCGGATGCTCCGGATGCCTCTCGTCGTCGCCGCCAGTTCATGGATCTCGGCTTGGGTGTCCTCGATCCGGCCGCATTTCTTGAGAAAGAAAACGCTGCTCTTGGTCAGGGACCCGAGGAGCTCGGCTTCCCTCTCGATCAGGGCGTAGATGACGCTGCGCTGGGTGGTCATATAGAGGCCAGTCAGGATGCCCGCCGAAACAGTGCCCAGGATGAGGACATGGAAGATGACCTTGGCCCGCAGCGTCCAATGCCGAATGCTCATGATCGTCTTATTTCTACTGTTACGATAAAAATGATAGGAAGGATTATAGCCGAGTGCGAGGTCTGACACAAGACCGGGACGTTTTCCGCGGCCAGAGAGGGGAAAGCGGCAGGGACCGATCGCACTCTCGTCGAACGAGGGCTCCCGACTCAAAAAAAGGGGCGGCATCGCGAGATGCCGCCCCTGATCAGAGCGACTGAAAAGCTGTTGGCCTTACCGCCAGGTGTGCTTGCTGATGTCGCCTCCGGTATGCTGGATGGAATCGACGAGGATCTCCGCGCTGTACCTTGCGTTGTGGATGAACTGGTGGGGTTCCTTATGGCTGACCTGGAAATTATAGGCCGCCCGGAGGCCTTTGGCGTCAAATCTGGCGCCGTTCGCGCTGGTCGCTTCGTTGGGATCGACGATGCCGTTGCCGTTGAGATCCTTGAACCAGTAAGGATAAGCATTTCCGTCATAAGCCACGGGCTTATTGATGCTGGCCATGTAAACGCGGATCTGGGCGTACAAGGCGCTCTCGATGCCGAGGATCTCGTCCTTCAACGATTCTGAGGTATTGCCGTCCCCGTCGTAATCGGGGATGTTGCCCGGCCGGATTTGCTCGAAATCGAATCTCTCCGGATCGAATCCCTTGAATGTCTGGGAAATATCCTGGCCATGGCAGCCGACGCAGTTCTCCTTCATCGGCTCGGCGACGTTGTGGGCCCGCATCGTCCAATTGTGTTCGGCTTTGGTGATTGCCGATCCCATATGGCACTGGACGCAGGTGTTGAACCGGCCGCCGTGGTTGGGGAAGGGCTGCCGGCCTGAATACACCTTATTGGAGAACTCGTATCCGCCTTTGACCTCGGTCCCGAGAAAGATCGCCGCAGCCGGGAAGTAATGGATATTCGAGAAACTGAAGTTGGTCGAATTGGGATTGGCGTTGATCGTGGCGTTGAGGCCGACCGAGGACTGGCGGCCCTGGTGGCAGACCATGCACAGGTTGCTGCCGTCGTGGGCCAAGTCTACGATCGCACCCGAGAGGAACGTGATGGGCGGCGCCTGGATTAGAGCCGGGGGCGACGTATGGCAGGTCGTGCAGAGCAGGCCGTTGGAGAGGGGCTC
>JAUYDS010000112.1 GCA_030691735.1 Candidatus Aminicenantota bacterium | reverse complement strand
GCCAAGACCATCGTCTGGAACGGCCCGCTGGGCGTGTTCGAGACGCCCGCCTTCGCCCAAGGGACGGTCAAGATCGCCCAAGCTGTCGCCGCCTCCGGCGCGATCTCCATCATCGGCGGCGGCGATTCGATCGCGGCCGTGGCGAAGGCCGGCGTCAGCCAAAAGATCACCCACATTTCAACGGGCGGCGGGGCCAGCCTGGAGTATCTGGCCCACGAAACGCTGCCCGGCATCGAAGCCCTCGAAAAAAAATAGAATGCATCACAAAAAACCGCCGTTCATCGCCGGCAACTGGAAAATGCACATGACCATCCCGGAGGCCCGGGCTCTGGTCTCCGCGGTGGTCAAGGCGAGCCCCGGCCTGGCCGAGGCGGAGATCGTCCTCATCCCGCCTTTCACCGCCCTAGCCGAGGCGGCCCGGCTTCTCCTGGATTCGCCCGTCCAACTCGGCGCCCAGAACCTCTTCTATGAAGACAAAGGCGCCTATACGGGCGAAATAGCGGGGCCGATGCTGGCTGACGCCGGCTGCCGCTACGTCCTCGTCGGCCATTCGGAACGCCGCCAGTATTTCAGCGAAACGGACGCCTCGATCAACAAAAAGGTTTTGGCCGCCTTCCGCGCCGGGCTGAAACCCATCGTCTGTATCGGCGAAACCTTCGAGGAACGGGAGGACGGTCGGACGATCTCCCGGATCGAATCCCAGCTCCGGCACGGCCTCGTAGGAGTCACCGCCGAAGCGTTCGCCGACATCGTCCTCGCCTATGAGCCGGTCTGGGCTATCGGCACGGGAAAAACGGCCACGGCCGCCCAGGCCGAGGAGGTCCAAGCCCGCATCCGGGACAACCTGGCGGAAAACTATGGAAAAGAGGCGGCCGCCTGTGCTATAATCCTCTATGGCGGGTCGGTGAAGCCTGCCAATTCTTATTCCCTGTTGAGGGAAAAGAACATCGACGGGTTTCTCGTCGGTGGCGCTTCATTGGAAGCGGATTCGTTCATCCAAATTACGAAAGAAGCGATTAAAGCTTATAAGGAAAAACAGTGAGTGCGTTAATCACCATCATCCATGTGATCATTTGTCTGATCCTGATCATCGCCGTCCTGATGCAGTCCGGCAAGGCGGCCGACCTGGCCGGAGCCTTCGGCGGCGTCGGAAGCGCCACGGCCGTCGGCGCCCGCGGCCAAGCCTCGATCATGGCCAAAGTGACGGAGATCTGCGCGATCCTCTTCATGTTCACGTCATTGGGACTCTGGGTCCTTTCCGGAAAGGAAAGCTCCTCCGCCGTCAAGGGAACCGCGGCCGCTCCCGCTAAGGGCAACCCGGCGACGGCGGAGACCAAGAAGGAGCCGGCCCAAACCGCTCCGACGACGGCCCCCGCCACGGCCGCCGAAAAAGCAAAAAAACAGCCGGAAACCAAGCAGCCCGAGAAGAAGGCCCCGGACACGGCTCCGCAGAAAGCGGCGGCTCCCGAGGCCAAGAAATAGATCCCTCGCTCTCCAAGCGTTTCGTGCCGAAGTGGTGGAATTGGCAGACACACTAGCTTGAGGGGCTAGCGAGCCTTACACGCTCGTGGGGGTTCAAATCCCCCCTTCGGCATTCCCTTTGATCTCTTGGATGTCTTCATGGTCCTCAAGTCCGAGAGGCTACCCAGAGCGAAAAATCCGTCTCGGGCATCGCTCCCGAAATACGGCTGACTTCGGTCCCTCTGCGGATCACGACGAACGTCGGCACGGCCTGGATCCGGAAGGCTCCGGCCAGCTCCGCGTTCTCATCGGTGTTGACCTTGACGACCATGAGCTCCCCTGGCCGCCGTTTGGCCAGGCTCTCGAGGATGGGATGCATCCTGTGGCAAGGCATGCACGTCGGCGAGTAGAAATCGATGAGGACCGGCAGACCACCGGATTGGATCAGGGTCGCCACCTGCGCCGCCGTCGGTTCGAGCACCTGGCCGGGAATGGAGAGCGGGGTTTTGCATCGGCCGCAGCGGACGGCTTTTCCGCCCGCGTCCGAGGGATAATTGTTGGTCGCCCCGCATTCGAGACAGCTCACTTTGACTTTATCATCCATGGTTCACGAATCCTTTTTGATCGTTCGTCTCGTTCTTCCGAAATCCATCAGGCTTTCGTCGCCTTCAAAATCCTGATCCGTTTCGCTTCAGGAAATCTTTCGATGGCGTAGCGGAGAGTGGTCCGCGGGATGTCGCGACCGTGCTTCAGGAGGAATTTCTCCAGCCGGGCCATGTCCGTCTTGCCGGCTTCGCGAAGCAGCCAGCCGTTGGCTTTCTCGATCAGATCGTCCTCAACCGGCAACAATTTCCGGGCGATCCGGTAGACGGCGTCTAGCTGCTCTCCACAGCGGGCCAGCTGGATGAACGAGACCGCCGCGGCCCGCTTGACCCACCGGTTCGGATGATCGGTCCAGCTCATGATCTTCGGAACGAGATCGGGAAACCTCTCCAGCAGCGGGCCGAGGCTGTCGGGACAGAGCCCATCCACGGAGGCCCAGTTGTCGCAATAATCCCGGGCCAGCCATTTTTTAATCACGTTGAAGAGCGACCGGTCGAAATCCCTCTCGTAGCGGAGAAAGATCAAGGTCGCCAGGCCCTTTGCTTCCAGATATTTGTTCGGCAGAAGAACCTCGCAGAGTTCGATCGCCTCCCGGATCGTCCAACTCTTGCGGACCGAACGGTAAAGCTCGTTCGCGATCTCCCGGCTCTCGACCGAAGACAGCCCCAGCGACGAGATCTGTTCCTTGAAATAGCGTTGGGCTTGGACGGCCTTCTCCGGATTGGCTTTGCTTTTAAGAAGAACCATGGCCTTTTTGGCCAACTCTTCCGGGGTCACGCATTTCGTCGCTTTTTTAACTCCCTCGGTCATGACGATGTCCTCTCTTCTCTTCTCCATGCGGGGCGATCATGTCATCACCCCTTCACCGTGAATGGAATATTACACTTTGACAAAATCGCGTGTCAATAAATCGGTTACGAAAAAAAGCGGACACGGACCGAATCTGAGGATCCGATCCGTGTCCCCCGGGGGCTTTATCTTCGCGGCGCTTTGGTGCCGCCCTGTTCCTTCTCCCGGTTGAGCTCCATGATGTCCACGCTCGTCGCGTAATCACCGATCAAATGCTTGCAGAAATAGTCGGCCCGGATCCAGAAGAAGTAGTCGCCCATGGTTCCGTAGCCGTGGCGCTGGCCGGGCATGAGGACGAAATCGAACCTCTTATTGGCCAGGATGAGGGCGTTGGCCATGCGGATGGTGTTGGCTGGATGAACGTTGTTGTCGATATCTCCCGTGACCAGCAGCAGGCGACCTTTGAGGTTTTTGGCCAGTTCGGAGTTCTTCTCGATCGTGTATTCGAACTTGACGTTCCCTTCTTTGTCGATGACCTCCTTGACGCCGTGGTGTTTCTCGCTCCACCAGCGGTTGTAGATGTCGTTCTCGTGGTTGCCCGAGCTCGAGACCGCGACCTTGAAAAAGTCCGGATAGACGAGCATGGCCGCCGTGGACATGAATCCGCCGCCGGAATGGCCGTAGATGCCGACCTTGTCCATGTCGATAGAGGGGAACTTCATGGCCAGTTGCTCGACGGCCCGTTTCTTGTCGGCCAGGCCGTAGTCGCGGAGGTTCCCGTAGCCGAAGTTGTGGTACCACTTGGAGCGGTTCGGATGGCCGCCCCGGTTTCCCACTTCGATGATGACGAATCCGAACTGGGCCAGGGCGACGTTGGCGTTGCGGGGGGTGAATGTCTTCGACACACTCTCGGTCTGGGGACCGGGATAGACGTAGAGGACAATCGGGTATTTCATCTTGGGGTCGAAGTCGAACGGCTTGTACATGACGCCGTAGAGGTCGGTGATCCCGTCATCGGCCTTGATCTTGAACGGCTCGGGGAACTTGAAGCCGGCCTCGACCAGCGCCGTTACGTCGGTCGCTTCGAGGTCCATGATCCCATTGCCCAGGGCGTCCCTCAGCTGGGATTTCGGCGCCAGGTCCACGCGGGAGGCGGTATCCAAGAAGAATTTCATGGGTTCGTTCATATCCGCGGTATGGCTGGCGTCTCCGGGGTTGATGAGCTTGAGGCCGCCGCCGTCGAGATTGACCCGGTAGAGGTGGACGAAATAGGGATCTTCGTTCGCTTCCCGGCCGCAGGCCTCGAAATAGAGGACGCGCGCCTTGTCGTCGATATTCTCGATGCCCGTGCACTGAAATTCGCCCGCGGTGATCTGGTTCTTGAGCTTGCCTGTCTCGTCGTAGAGGTAATAATGGCCCCAGCCGTCGCGCTCGGACCACCACAGCATCTCCTTCCCGCCGTTGATGAGCCGGAGGGGTTGGACGTCGATGTAGGTGTTGAGGCCTTCCTGGAACAGGACCTTGACCTCGCCCGTCTTCGTGTCGGCCAGACAGACATCGTATCGGTGAAGGTCGCGGCTCTGGCGGCCGAAATACATCTTGTCGGATAGGTCGCCGAGCCACATGGCCGGAGGAGGATTGTCGCGGAGGCGATCGGAGATCTTCCGCGGAGCCTGAAAGACCGAGATCGTCTGGTCCTTGAATCCGTCGGCCTTGATCTTCAGCTTGGCCTTGGTCGCCGGGTCGAAGACCAGGAGCTCCGGCTGGGGCTGGTTCTCCTCGCCCGGCATGGCGTATTTGTAGGTATCAAGCGTCGGCCGGGGATTCGCCAAGGCGTTGATCACCCAAAGACTGCCGACCTTCCGCTCATCCTCTCGGACCACGGAAAATCTCTTCGAGTCCTTCGACCAGACGATGCCGATCGGCGTAACGCGGTAGTCCTTGCGGTCTTTCTCCTCCTTCTGGAATTCCTTCTTCTCTTCGTCGTTCAGGGCGCGCGTGTAGCTGTAATACTCCTCGCCGTCCGTCGTGAGCTGGACCTCTTTGATATTCTTGTCATCGGCCTTTTTTTGGGCGAGCTTGTAGCTATCCGCGTCCATCATATAGAGATTATAGCCGCGGCCGAAGATGATCATTTTTTCGTCCGGGGAGATGCTACCGACCCAGCGGGGCCGCTTGTCCGGGGCCTTGTAATTCTCGAGGAGGGTCAATTTCCCAGACGCCAGATCGTATTCGAAATAGAGCATTTTGACCTTGGATTCAGGTTCCTTGGGCGGGGCGTCCTTCTTCTCGTCCTTCTTCTCCTTGTCCTGCTCCTTTTCCTTCTCTTTTTCTTTGTCCTCGAGTTCTTTGGCGATATCGGCGACCTTCTTGAGCTTGTCCCCGGACATGACGTCTGCGTCTTTGGGATATTCGATCTCGAAGCGGATGGCGGTGTCCTTCTTGATGAACTTGATCGTCCGGATCGGCAGGTGCTGGGCGTCATAGGGAAAGAGGGTGATCTTCGTCAACATGGCCGCCATCCGGGCGTTGTCAAAGAGCGGTTTCTTCGTCTTGAGCACCGGATCGACGATGAAGAACTTTCGGCCCTGGCTCGTTTCGAACGAGTACCAGAACTTGTCGGGATTGGTCTCGAGCCAGTTGGGTGTCACCGCCGTATCGAAAATGAGCTTGGCGACCTTGGCCGGCAACCATTTGGCGGCCAGGTCGTAGTTGGCTTTTTTCACCGGCGTATTTTCTCCGGCCGAAGCGGGCAAGGCCGCCAGGACAAAGAAAACCAGGAAAACGGAAACAACCACGCGTTTCATGCGAACTCCTCCTTGAAAGAGTTTTTTAAACGAGGGATTTGAGGGACCGGAGACGGATGAGGGGAACCCTGGACGATCATGAAAGAACACTTTTATAACAGAGGCTGGAAAAAATCAATCGCCAATTGTCAACAAACCGACATGCCGAAGATGTATCCCATGAGCTTCTGCCGTTCCCAATTCTTATAGCCCTGAAGAAGCCCGCCGTAGCCGGGGACTTTGTATTCCAGGTTCCTGTTGAACTCCGTGAGTTTAGAAGCTCGCAGCTTGTTGACGTCGGCCAGCTTGAGCTTGCCCGCGATGAATCCCGCTCCGAAACTGAGGACGAAGACGGCCAGCATCGCCAGGACGATGAACCGGATTTCTTGACGATGACCGCGAACTTCAATCGATCCTGGCTCTTTTCGAAAACTGAAAGCGCGCCCGGAGGGATTTGAACCCCCGACCTATGGATTCGAAGTCCAGCGCTCTATCCAGCTGAGCTACGGGCGCGCGGGATCACCTATTTTAACCCAAGAGAGAGGACATGTAAAATTGAGTCGAGAGACCACCGTAAGGCCGATGAGAAGCTCGATTATTTCAGCCCGACGCTTTTCTTGATTTGCTTCTCAATGAAGCGGTCGCTCAAAAAGCGTTTGAAAAAGGCCATGGCCGGCGCGCCGCCGCCCACGGTATAGAACGGGCGGGGATCCTCCGCCCGGAGGATCTTGAGGACCTTCTTCCCGACGACCGCGGGGTCCGACCCTTCGGCCATCCGAACTTCTCTATTCCGGATGAACCGGCTCATATCCGTCTGGAAGCCGGAATCGGGCCGGAAATGGACCGTCGGCTCGATCGACGTCCGGATATCTCCCGGATCCAAAAGAACGACCTGGATGCCGAAAGACTTGACCTCATTCCTGAGAGACCAGGTGAAACCCGCCAGGGCGAACTTGGCCGATGAATAAGCGGATTGGTAGGGCACCGCGAATCGGCCGGCCATGGAACCTATGTTAAGGATAAAACCGGTTCGGCGGCGCATCATATCCGGCAACACGCCCTGGATGAGCTTGATCGGTCCGAACAGGTCGAGCTGAAAGAGGTCCCTGACCTTGGCCAGGGGACCCTCGGCCGCCGGCCAAAGGCTGCTTCCGCCGGCATTGTTAATCAGGATGTCCACCGGCCCGGCTTGGGCGCGGCACTCTTCGATCGAGGCTTCGTCCATGAGGTCGAGCGGAAGATAGGAAACGCCCTCAATCTTGTTCTGGATCGATTCGGGATTCCGTGATGTTCCGATGACCTGATAGCCGGCGCTCTTGAGAACAACCGCGATCGCCCGGCCGATGCCTTTTGAGGCGCCGGTCACGAGGACTTTGGCCGAGGCCGAATCTCCCGTCTTAGTCTCCCGGTTCCTGCGACATCATCGTCTTGGTCGCACCCAGGTCGAGCTTCAGGTCGTCCCGAACCTTTTTAAACGCGGCGATGGTCCGCTGAATGTCCTCGTCCGTGTGCGACGCCGTCGGGACCATCCGGAACAACAAGATCCCTTTGGGAACGACGGGGTAGATGACGCCCGTGACGAAAATCCCCATGTCGCGGAGCGATTTGATGATGGCCATGCCGAGAGGAACATCGCCTGCCGGGACATATACGGCGCAGAGCGGCGAAGGGACCTCGCCGACCTCGTAGCCGAGGTCGCGGATCCCCGCCTTGATCTTGGCCGCGTTCTCCCACATCTTTTTTCGCCGGGCCTGGTCGTTGGCGATGATGTCGAGCGTCTTCGACAGGACCTGGACGTAGATCATGGGCAGGCTCTTGGCGAAGATCTGGGTCCGGGCGTTGTAGCGGATCCATTCGGCGACCGGCTTCGTCGTGGCCGTCACGCCGCCGATCGCAGCAAAGGCCTTGGCGAACGTGCCGAAGTAGATGTCCAGTTTGTCGTGCACACCGAAATACTCGCCGCTCCCCCGCCCCTTCTCGCCCATGACGCCGAAGCCGTGAGCGTCGTCGATAAAGATGCGGGCGTCATATTTTTCCTTGAGCGCGCAGATCGCCGGAAGGTCGGCGATGTCACCGCGCATGCCGAAGACGCCTTCCGTGACGATCATGACCCCGCCCTTGCGATCCTTGTTGACGTGTTTCAGATGCGACTCGAGGCTGTTCATGTCGTTATGCCGGTAGACGCGGAACTTCGCTTGGGAAACGAAGATCCCGTCCAGCATCGAGGCGTGGGACAGTTTGTCGACGATGATCGTATCGGTGGCATCGACGAGAGAGGCGATCGTGCCGATGACGCCTAGATACCCGTAATTGAACAGGACGGCATCTTCTTTCTGGAGCCAATCGGCGAATTTCTTCTCGAGGGCGATGTGGTATTCGGTGTTGCCGGTCATCATCCTGGCGCCCATCGGCGCGCTGGCGCCGTATGTCCGGGCCGCTTCGACGGCCAAGGCCTTGATCTCCTCGCTCTCGGCCAGGCCCAGATAGTTATTGATCGACCACTGGATGACTTTCTGGCCATGGAAGATCATTTCATGACCCGGAACAGGGTCCAACACCGGACGGGAGAAATAATGGTCGCCGCGGACCCTAAAAGGCCCGAAGTATCCGCTGTCGCCCAAACATTTTTCGAAGAGGTCCTTCATCTGCGCTCCGTTTCAACCGATAGAACTTGACCAACAAACGGACATCTTAATGGAATTCTGGCCATGAAAGCAAGTAAAAACGGAATTACCGGCGGCCCGCCCCCTTTTCGGCGCGGAACGGCGTCTATCGTCGACGTCATTTCTTCAGCAGTCGCTTCTTGTCCTTGACCGCCCTGAGGATATCCTCGGCCAGTTTCGGAAGTTCGCGTTCGTTATAGTCGGAGCGTTCGATCCGGACGGCATCCCCGCCGACGATCACGTCGAGATGCCTGGTCTCCTTGGCCAGCTTGACCTTGGAATTCTCCCGCGTCCTTTCCAAATAGGTGACCTGAATTCGCATTTTCTCCGTTCCGGCGACGGGCTGGATGAAGATGTTGACTGAGATATCCTTGTTCGTGTCGTCCTCGTCGGGCGCGCCGATGAAGAATTCCCTCTGGATGAAATCCTCGCCGGGCCGGACGCCCATCTCTTTCACTTCGACGCAGATGGTCCTGAGGGTCTCGAGATCGGCTCGTTGAAGCGGCCAAAAGCCAAATCCCTGAAAGAATGGAAAAGATAACAAAAAAAGCGCCGGAGCCTGGCTTCGAAGACGACTCTTCGAGCCCGACGGCCGCGTCGCCGCGCTCTGAGCCGAAGAGGGCAAGCCACTCCTCCTTATATCTTCTTCAGCCGTAAGCGCATGAACAGCGTAAAGGCGATGACCAGGATGACAACCAGGAGAAGGAGGAAAAAGATCGTGACCAGCGAAAATTTCCCCATGGCCTCTTTCTCGGCCGAGCTGACGACCGGCAGGCTGACAAATGACGCGCGCGCCGCGTCTCTGAATACGGTCACGGACGGCGATGGGTCGAGGACGGGCGTCGCGGCATTGTCCTTGTCGGCGCAGGTGATGGTCAAGCGGATCCGATTTCCCGCCTTGAACACTTTCGAGGTGGGTTCGAGATCGAAGACAAGCTCGACTGGCCGGCCGGGTTCGAGATCCTTCACATCGATGTCGAAGCTCCGATGATAAGGCAGGTCCAGGTTATCGTAAGGCGGTGCTTGGACGGCCCGGTGAGAGGCCCTCAACGCCCCTTCGGTGATGTACAGCGAAAGGCCCTCGGCCGTCACCTCTTCGAGATAGGCGAAGAAATCACCGTCCGCTGCGGTCGAGGCGACAAAGAGATGGACGACCGGATGTCCGCAGATCGCGAGCTCCCCCGTCAAGGGGGCCGACGTGTAGGTCAGGCCTTTGGCGTCGTTCGCCGCCATGTCGGGATAGCCGAATTCTCCCCCTACAGTGTTGTCCCAGCGCGTCGTCGTGCCGGACGTGGCCGAATAATCGACCTTATAGACGTCTTTTCCCTCCGTTCCGGTTGGGACCTTTTTGGTCAGCGCCCCATCGTTCGATGACTTGGCGATTTTGGAC
>JAUYDS010000035.1 GCA_030691735.1 Candidatus Aminicenantota bacterium | reverse complement strand
ATCGTCTTGGGGACGCCTTCCGCCGGCTGGGCGGCCGCGAAACGGACCGCGCATAATATCAGGATCGAAGCGAGGATGATCTTCTTCATGGGTCCTCCTAAGCGCTTTATTCTATAGGAACGGAGAGATATGTAAATAGAGGGACACACAGTTTAGGTGTGGCATAACAACCTCGGCCAAGAAGAAACCGGCGCCCCGCAATTGAAAAAAAAGCTCAATTCATCTAGAGTAAATCTTCGGCGGAATTCGGGGACCCATACCTATGTGTCCCCAATCGGGAGCGCAGGCCCATGAGCATGACGACCTCGGCGACGATCATCTTGGCGGCCATGGTCGCGGCCTATCTCGCAGCCAAGATCTTCAAAATATCGACCGAGCTGTCCATGCTCGCCGCCGCCCTCGTCGGCGGCTTCGTCGGCGGGGCGGGCCTTCCGGCCCGGCACATCGCGGAGGGGGCCTTCACTTACCTTGACATCTGTCTCATCTTCATCACCGCCACCCTGTTCATGAATCTGCTCAAGGAATCCGGAGGGGTGGCCTTCGTCGTCCGCCGCATCCTCAAGAGATTCCACAAGCACAAATTCCTTCTCTTCATCATGCTGGCCGTGCTCATGCTCATTCCCGGGATGCTGACGGGCGCGGGTAGCGTGACCGTCCTCATCGTCGGGGGCATGGTCGCGACCGTCCTCGGCTATATGGGCATCCCCAAGCCCAAGGCCGCGGCCATCGTCTTCGTCATCGCCGGGCTAAGCGCCGCGGCCCCGCCGGTCAGCCTGTGGGCCATGCTCACGGCGGCCGGCGTCAACATGCCCTACGTCGGATTCTTCCTGCCTCTCATGATCCCCTGTCTCGTGCTGGCTCTACTGACGATCTTCATCCTGGGCTGGAAGTCCAAACCCGTGGACCTCGATCAGGCGCTGAAAGAACTTCCCCAACCGCCGGCCAGGATGAATTGGGCCAAGATCCTGCTCCCCTTCCTCATCTTTTTCGCCCTGATCATCGCCGGCCGGATCTGGCCCTTCGATTTCCCGATCATGGGCCTCCCGCTCGTCTTCGCCTTCGCCGCGGCCATCACCCTCCTCCTGTCGCCGGTCCGCATCGACTTCCTGGAAGTCTCGAGGCGGACCGTCCACCAGCTCCTCCCCCTCATCGGAACGCTGACCTGCGTCGGGGTCTTGGTCCAGATCATGACCCTGACCGGCGTGCGCGGCCTGATCTCGGTGACCGTCGTCACTCTCCCGGCCATGGTCGTCATCCTGACCCTGTTCCTGACCCTGCCCGTGTCCGAATCCGTACTGATGTGGGGGGCGGCGCCGGTCCTCGGCGTACCGCTTGTCCTCCTCTTTAACACGATGAATCTCAATCCCATTATCGCCCTGGCGGGGATGAGCATCATCTGGCCGCTCGGGGACGCGATCCCGCCGACGGCCATTATCGGCCGGCTGACCGTCGAGACCGTCGGCATGAAAGAGAGATACTCGATATTCCTAAAATACTGCATCATCCCGGCGGTCCTCATCATCATCGTCGGGACGCTGATGGTCGTCTTCAGCAAGAAGCTGGCGTTCTTGGCCGTATTTTAAGAGGAGACGGCAATGATCATTACCATCCTTTATTACCTCCTGGTGGCCTTCGTGGTCTTCCTGATGGGCTGGAATCTCCTCAAAAGCAAGAAATGGCAGGAGGAGGTCCTGTACGTGATCGTCCTTCTCCCCTTCCTGTTGAGATTGCTGAGGCTTAAATAATAGAATAATCCCCCCCTTCCCCCCTTTAGAAAAGGGGGGTGAGGGGGGATTTAATAAAATGGGGACATGTACTGAATGATTCATTTTTTTAGAAGAGATGATTCAGTACGTGTCCCCGCCTTTAGAGGTAGAACATGATACGCAAATCAATCATCATCACCCTCGGTCTCATCCTCCTTGTGTTCTCGGGGTTGAGCTTTTATAAAAGCCGCCATTTCAAAGAGCCCGTCGTCATCGGTCCGGGCGTCACCCAGGTCAAAAAGCTCAGCGAATATTTTTCGGACCTCCGAGGAACCGCCAACGACGAGAACATCTATATCCTCGAAGGAGCGAAAAAAGGCGGGACGATCCTCATCCTCGGCGGATCTCACCCTGAGGAGCCGGCGGCCCGGCTCACGACCTGGGTCCTGACCGAGAATGCGACCCTGGAGCAGGGCCGTATCTTCGTGGTGAACTCGGCCAACCGGAGCGCGACGACCGTGACCCGGCCGAGCGGCGCCTACCCGGCCAGCTACACGATCAAGACCGATTGGGGCGGCCAGAAATTCCGGATGGGCGACCGCTGGGCGAATCCCCTGGACCAGTGGCCCGACCCCGAGGTCTATATCCACTATCCGACGCGCCAGAACCTGGCCTACATGGACGTCCGCAATCTCAACCGGGCCTGGCCCGGCCGGGCCAACGGCACGCTCACCGAAAAGACGTGCTACGCCCTGGTCGAGCTGATCAAGAAAGAGAACGTCGACATCGTCATCGACCTCCATGAGGCCGAGCTCCAATATCCCGTCATCAGCACGATCGTCTCCCATCAGAAGGGGTTGGACGTCGCGGCCATGGCCTCCATGGTCCTCTCCGACGAAGAGTTCAAAATCGGGATGGAGAAATCGCCTCTGGAACTGCACGGCCTGTCGCATCGCGAGATCGGCGACCACACCAACGCCATCCCCCTCCTCTTCGAAACGCCCGAGCCGTTCCTCGACGCGACGCGCGGACGGACGGACGAAAAGCTTCTCCTCGAAGGCAAGGATGAGTTCGTCGTCCGGGCCGGCAAGCGCGGCCTGCTCTTCGAAAAGATCGACGAGAAAGGCTGGCCGATCGACGTCCGCGTCGGGCGGCACTGCTCGACCATCCTTCAGGTGCTCGATGTCTGGTCGCAGGACCACGCGGACAAAGCCGTCGTCCTGAAGAACGTGCCGAAATATGACGAGGTCATCAAAAAGGGGACCGGCGCGTTCCTCCATAACCCGGCCAAGGCCGATCCGAAAACGGTCTATTTTGAATGATGATAACGAACGATCCCTCCCCACCCCCCTTTACCAAAGGGGGGACTGATTTTTCTTATTTAAATAAATATCAAGATGATCCCTCCTTTCCTAAATGGGGGCGCTTTTTCATGTCCCCATTTTCTAAATGGGGACGCTTTTTTATCCCCCCCTTTTCTAAAGGGGGGCGAGGGGGGATTATCACATTTTGAAAGGATTCATTCATGCGCACTTATGATCCCATCTGTCTCGGCATTCCGGAGATCCTTCTACCGAAAGCGGGAGTCAAGGGACGAGCCTTCGCGGCGGAAGTGGACCCCCGGGCAAAGCCCGGGGCACTCACCCGCGATGTAAATACGCGGCTGAGTACGGCGGAAACGGATCCCCAGACAAAGCCTGGGGCCCCTGCCGCCGCCCCGGCC
>JAUYDS010000015.1 GCA_030691735.1 Candidatus Aminicenantota bacterium | reverse complement strand
GGGGCGGCGGCAGGGGCCCCAGGCTTTGTCTGGGGATCCGTTTCCGCCGTACTCAGCCGCGTATTTACATCGCGGGTGAGTGCCCCGGGCTTTGCCCGGGGGTCCACTTCCGCCGCGAAGGCTTGTCCCTTGACGGGCCTGTTCGGCGGCGGAGCGCCCGGCGCGGCGGCCGGCATCAGGCCCGGCGGAGGGGCAATATCGGCGGACAACGTGAATTCGAGAAAAGCGTTGCCGCCCTGGGTCTTTTGGGCGGAATTGAGCAGGCTGACGGTCTCGAAGATCCCGCTTTTGTCCAGATTTCGCATGTAGTCCGAGATGAGAATGTTGGACAAAGCCCGGCCCTTGATCTGAAGATTCTGTTTGGCCAGGGTCGCCTCGGTCAGCCAGACCCATTCGGGAATGCCCGCGCTCAGCGTTTCCATAATCCGCACGGTGCCGCTCTGCCTGGCTTTGAGCTGGTTGATCAGGCCGATCTTTCTCTGAAGGAAGGTCTTCTGCTGTTCCACCTGATCCAGCTTGGCCAGGACGGGCTCGAGCTGCTGTTTTTCTTTGCGGATGGAATTCAGCAGGCCGCGTTCGGTGTCGAGGGTTTTCTGCTGGACGTAGGCCAGCGCGGCCAGGAGGAGGATGATGAAAAAAATGACCAGGTTTCCGGCCGGCGTCTTTTTCTTGGCCTTGACCTCCGGCTCGAGGGGAACGGCGGCCTTGGCCTCGATTTCCTTTTTCTCGACCTTGAGCAGGTTGACGCGGATCATGGGATCATGTCCCTCTCTGCCGGATGGCGAGTCCCGTCGCCACGCCGAAGAATGTGGCCATCTCCTGGTAATACGAGGGGTTCAATTTTTTTTCATTATAAAAGACCGTGCGGAAGGGGTCAAACAGGATGGTCTTCACGCCGAATTTCTGCTCGAAGGAGCCGGCGATGTTCTTGAGGTTGGCCAGGCCGCCGCCGAGGAAGATCTGTTCGATCTTTTTTTGCGCTTTATCCTCGGCTTCGAAGAAGGTGAATGTTTTTTCGACCTCCTCCAAGAGGCTTTTGACGTTCACGCCGAGGAGGGTCTCGAGATCGTAGGCCGGGACGGCCTTCGAGGGGGCTCCGCGGAGCATGTCTTCCGCGTCTTCGGGACCGACGTTGAAATTCTTGCGGATGCTCTCGATGAAATAAGAGCCTCCGATGGAGAGATCCCGAAAGAGTTGGGGAACACCCCGTTCGCAGATGACGATGGTCGTGACGGAGGCGCCCACGTTGAGGAGAGCCGTGATCTTGTCCCGGAAATCGTCGGGATAATTGACCTCGAGAGCGTTGGTCAGAGCGAAGGCGTCCACTTCGACCGCTTCGAGGTTCTTGCGCGCCTGTTCGACGACGCCGCTATAGGCCGCGATCTTGTCTTTCTTGGCGGCCACCAGGAGGATCTCCAGGTTCTGTCCGTCCGCGCCTGCGGCCGGCCGAAGGATCGCGTAGTCGACGTGGGTCTCCTCATAGGGATAGGGAATGTTGTGCTTGGCCTCCCAGACGATCGATTCGGTGAGTTCATCCTTTTCCATGGCCGGCAGCGAGATCCGCTTGATGATGACGGAATTGCCCGAGATCGAAATGACGACGTCTTTGTTGACGATCTTGCTTTTGTCGAAAAGGCGGCGGATGGTCTCGGAAACGGCCGCCGCGTCGATGATCGTGCCTTCCACGATCGCGTCGTGGGGGAGCGGTTCATACCCGATTCGGGCGACCTCGAAGAAGTCGGCCTTGCCTTTCTTCCGAACCCGCAGTTCCACCGCTTTGACGGCGTGTGAGCCGATATCGAGCCCGACCAGGGCTTTTTCCCGCTTAAGGCCGAACATCTGTGTCCCGTCCTATGTCCAAAAAAGAGGACTCTCAGGTCTTCCGGAATTTCTCATAGAGTCTCTTCTCCACGACGTCGGGCACGAGGTCATCGAGGCGTCCTCCCAGAGCGTAGGCTTCCTTGACCAGGCTGGAGCTCAGAAAGGCGTACTTGGCGCTGGGCATCACGAAGAACGTCTCGATCTGGGAATTCAGGTTCTTGTTCATCAGCGCCATCTGGAATTCGTACTCGAAGTCCGAGACGACGCGGAGACCGCGGATGACGATGCGGGCGTGGTTCTTTCGAGCGAACTCGACCAGCAGGCCGTGAAAGGCCTTGACTTCGACGCCCGAGTGGCCCTTGAAGATCTCCCGGATCATCTCGATGCGTTCGCTGGTGGTGAAGAGGGTCTCTTTTTTCGGATTTTCGAGAACCGCGATGAGGATCCGGGGGAAAAGCTTTTCTCCCCGAAGGATAATATCGATGTGGCCGTTGGTGATCGGATCGAACGAGCCTGGATAAATGGCCCTCTTTTCCACGGGTTTCCGGTTAATCATCATCAAATTCGGGGTCTCCTAGTGCGATTAACAAAAAAATCCTTTCCTGTCAAACGTATTTTTGACAATTTTCGGCATGCCGAAAGCCCTCATTGCATGTTATCCTATGCTATCTCATTATGCAACAGGGGAACAGGGGGGCAATCCCCTGGAACGGTGAATCCAGGGGTGATATTTCCTTCACCCACAAAGAGGCGGCGGGTGAGGGCCATCGACGGCGGCCGGGGCGGCGGCAGGGGCCCCAGGCTTTGTCTGGGGATCCGTTTCCGCCGTACTCAGCCGCGTATTTACATCGCGGGTGAGTGCCCCGGGCTTTGCCCGGGGGTCCACTTCCGCCGCGAAGGCTCGTCCC
>JAUYDS010000208.1 GCA_030691735.1 Candidatus Aminicenantota bacterium | reverse complement strand
GAGGTCCGAAGGCATGGTAAAAGCCAGGTTCGGGTCCGTGGCCTCCACGTCGCCCAATGTTCCGACCTTGGTCAGCGTGACTTTGGGAGATCTTCCCCAAAGGCCGCCTTTGGCGTTATGGACTACCCGGACCCCGTCCACAATCTCTATTTTTTGGGCGAGGGAGATGCTGGAAACGAATAAGGCGGCCACGATGACGCCGATGAGCTTGCGCGTGGGATTCATGCGGATTCCTCCTGACGTCATAAACTACACCGGATCCCTCTTCGTTGCAATCGAGTTTTTGCAGGCTTAAATCGGACCCATCCCGTTTTCCCTATCATTCCGTAATCTCAAATCTTGTGGTATATTCAGTTTATTAAAATGCCTTACAAAAAGGTGCGATTGAGGTGATGAGTCAGCAGTCTATCAATGAAATTGATTTTTGTGGTCAGGTCGCATCTGAGGTCAATTTTCTCACCCAAAAAGATCCGAACTTGGCTCCAATCCACGAAGCGCGGATCGAGGGTTACGGAAAGCAGGCGGGTCGACGAAAGCGCAAAGATCTCCGTTTTTATGATCATGAGGGAAAGTTAATTCTATGCGGCGAAGTCAAACTTCCGGGAACGCTCGAAGGTCGCTCGCCTTATTCTGCTGAGTTCTGCAATGATGCCGCTCAGAAAGCCGATAATGCCGGCGTCCGCTACTTTTTTACCTGGAACGTCAACACTTTCGTTCTTTGGGATCGGAGTTTGTGGGATCGACCTTTTTTGGACCGCAGAGTCCGAGAATGGCGCTTGGAGCGAAGTCTTCGGAATCCTGAAGAAGTCTCACATGAAGATAATTTAAAACACATTAAGACATCTTTTCTTCCTTTCCTCATACGTGACGTCGCAGATATCATTGCTGAGCGTCGTCGCGATTGGTCGCTCCCGCCGGATGATATTTTTATTCGTTCATTGGACAGCCATTTGGATTGGCCCATGCATCTCGTCAGTTCGTATATTTTGGGTCAGGTCGATCGCAGTCGAAGTTTCGCCGCGCGCGTTGAAAGTTGGATGGCCGAGCAGGATTGGACTTTTGTCCGCACGCCTCGCGAGCAATGGATTAAAGTCGTAGACAACATGGCGAAAACCCTAGCCTATATTTGGGTCAACCGCCTGATTTTCTATAAGGCGTTGCTCGCGCGGTTTCCCGAATTACCGAGATTGGAATTGCGCCCTTCCGTGAAAACGGCCGAGGAAGCCATGGCTTATTTCAATCGTCTTTTCCATCGCGCGGTTAAACGCAGTGGAGACTATGAGCCTCTCTTGATGCCGGGAGCGAAGGATTGGGCGGCGTCATTGGTTTTTGAGCCAATCAATGCGCTGGACGCTTGGCGCGGATTGTTGCGGGATCTCGACCCCGTTGATTTTAGTGAAGTCTCGTCCGACGTTGTGGGACGTATTTTTCAAAAGCTGATCGGACCGGACGAACGACATCGCTACGGCCAGCATTTCACCGGCGATGACGTCGTCGATGTCATCAACGGCTTTTGTGTCCACGATGCGACCGATACGGTCCTCGATCCAGCCTGCGGATCGGGGAGTTTTCTTGTCCGTGCCTACTACCGAAAGCGAGTTTTAGATCCCCGTCGACCGCATTTGGACTTGATCGGTGAACTATTTGGCTGCGATATCGCCTTGTATCCGGCGCATCTGGCCACGTTGAACCTGGCTGCTCGCGAAATCAACGAAGAAGCCAATTATCCACGGATCGCCCGGAAGAATTTTTTTGATATCAGCCCAAATCACGCCTTCTGCTCAATTCCCGATGAGTCCGGAAGAAATAAGGATGTGATACTTCCTACGCTCGATGCCGTGGTCGGTAATCCGCCCTACGTTCGTCAGGAGAAAATCGAGAAGACCGATAAAACTCGATTTAGCCGGTTGGTCAAGGCCGCATGGCCCGATTTGAATCTAACGGGACGGAGCGACCTGCATTGTTATTTCTGGCCTGTTGCAGCGCGATTGCTTAAAAGCGAGGGGTATTTCGGTTTCCTGACAAGTTCTTCTTGGCTGGACGTCGAATATGGCTTCGCTTTGCAGGCCTGGATTCTCCGTCATTTCCGAATCCTGGCCGTTATGGAAAGCGCCGCTGAGCCTTGGTTCGAAGACGCAAGGGTCAAGACATGCATAACGATCCTACAGCGGTGTGATGATGAAATGAAGCGCATGACGAATCCGGTCCGTTTCGTCCGTTTCAACCGCAAGCTGGGGGAAATTATCGGAGTGCCGCCCGGCCAAGACGAAAGAATTAGACAAGCGGCCATCGCTCGTTTGCAAAACCTAATTCTGAAAACCGATTCCGGCTTCCAGGATCAAGATTTTCGAATCATCGTGAAGACACAGAAAGATCTGTGGACCGACGGTGTTCGCGCGGCTCTGATCCTAGGCGGCGCAGGGGATTTTGAGATCTCAGAAGACGGAGAGAATGACACCTGCGCGGACGAGGATATAAATAAAAAGGCGGAAAAAATGGATTCGTGGCGATCCACAAAAATGTCGGGCGGTTATCGAGCCGGCAAATGGGGACGATACCTCCGTGCTCCCGATTTGTACTTCGATATCATGAGCCGATTTGCCGACCGCTTTGTCCCGCTTGGAGCAATAGCTGATATACGTCGCGGAATTACCAGCGGCTGTGATGCTTTTTTTATGCCGAAGGATATCTCGGCGGAAATGCTCGATAAACACCGGAGTGATCGAGTTTTTCGCGAGAACGCCGGCGGAGCGACTCGAAAAGAAGTCGAAGCGGGCAAACTGAAAATAGTGAAAGCCGGCGACGGAAGCGTTCATCCGATCGAAGCCGCATATGTAAAACCTGAAGTTCATAGCCTCATGGACGTGGATCGTCCGATCATCCGGGCGACTGATTTGGATCGTGTCGTTTTGATGGTCGGCGAATCGATGAACAAGCTTAAAACCAAGGCGCCGTGGGTTTGGCGATATCTCCGCTATGGTGAGAAAGCGACATTTGCTTCAAACAAGTCAAAGCCCGTTCCTGTGCCTAAGCGGTCGACTGTAACCGGGCGCGATCCCTGGTATGATCTTACGCATCTTGTACGTCCCGGATTCGCATTCTGGCCAAAAGCCCAACAATACAGGCACATCATCCCTATGAACCGTGAACATATCATAGGCAATTGCAATCTATATGATGTTGCTTCAGACGGACTCAACGATAATGAAAAAAACGGGCTTGTCGCCATTTTAAATTCAACCCTCGTTGGCTTGTTCAAGACGTTTTATGGTCGGTTCGCGGGGACGGAAGGCAATCTCAAGACCGAAGTAGTCGATGTGAACCTCATGGAAGTGCCAAACCCTCGCGGAGTTGCGGCGAATATAGCGAAGAGACTGGCCGATGCTATGAGAAGCATGAGTAAGAGGCAAGTAGGCCGCCTGGTCGAAGAACAATTGATGGACTGCCACGAGCCTGAGCGCGCACGGAGAATCGCCGCCGGCCCGATAATTTTGGCGAATGAACTACAGCAAAAAGATCGGAGAGAATTGGACGATGCCGTCTTTGAGCTTCTAGGCGTATTAGATTCCGAAGAGCGCAGAAGCTTGATCGATCGGCTGTATGAAGCGACGGCCTTGCATTTCCGCAATATTCGAGTCGTTGAAATAGAGAAAATGGAACAACGGGCTAAGGCGGACAGGCGGCGGCTGAACGTCGATGATTTAGCCGCAGACATTTGGGATGCCGCTGAACTTGAAGACAAAAGACCGCTGAGGGACTGGATCGCGCAGCAGCCGGAATCGAATTCCGAGATCGTTATTCCGGAAGAAAGGCCGATCCTGTTTCCCGAGAATCCTCTCTTTGAATTGAAGACGATTTCTTTCGGCAAAGAGAAAAAAAATATTCGAGATTATCAATCGCGCGTTCAAGCGGAGCTCGTATTTCACTTGGCGAATTTCGGTCTCAGCGGCAAGGTGAAATTGCCCGGCGAGGAGGAGGCATGTGTCAAGGTCCTAGAGCGCTTATCCCAGCGGATGGAACAGACACGAGCTCGTTTCAAAGACTTGGCTGAGAGCCGGACAGGAGACGAACGTATCCAGGCACAGCTCAATGAAATTCTCGAGCGATGGTATGTTTTAGGAAAGAAATCGATTGCGGAAGAGCTCGATATCCCGAAATCAAATTAAATTATCAGTAGCGCGTATCGATGATCTTTATTCCGATGAAACCGAGGTTTTATTGAACACGGAAATATCACCTTTTGTTTCTTTTAATGAGCACGTCATATTCGCTCCAATCGATTCGGCGGATTTCGTTATCTGAACATTTCAATTCGCATTCGAAGTAGCGATCCGTTTTGCGCAGAAAATGCTTAACGCATATATTGAATCGCTCAATTTTTCTCTTGGAGATCCCATTCTGTCTCATTTCATCAATCACATCATTGTAAAATAAGATTCTCGAGATTGTTGCTTCTCCATATTCCGTTAGGACAATCTCGCCTTCTTCTGGCATGCGTTTTTTGTTCAGGGGTTTCATCGTTAATCTCGGGACGCATTCACATGGACGCTCGGCACCTCCAAATATTCTCTTTTGGTCTAAACATCATGAGAATCAGGCCGGGATGCATCGTCTCTTTCTTAAGGGAAGAATTTCTTCGGGCGGGGCAATTTTACGGTCAGCGAGATGTAAAAAAACGAACAGCTACCTCGCTTTTAGCCCGCCCGGATCGGCAATATCGCCGTGAAATTGATAAACCTCTAGGGAGAACGAGGTGATGAAGGTATATGGTGTGTGATACAATATCGCTATTCAAACGTCTTTTATATAAGGAGAGCGAGAATGTCGCTTGGCATCGCCTTTAAAGGTCCCGAAGGTATTGTTTTAGCCTCCGACAGCCGCGTTACTTTGAACACAGAAATCCCGAGCGGACCGAATAGAATCATTCTGCCATCGACTTTTGATAACGCTACGAAATTGTTGCGATTCCAGAATCACAATTATGTCGGTGCGGTTACTTACGGCGTAGGCGCTATTGGTCAACGCGAACCGAGGACGGCCCATAGCTTTCTTTCCGAATTTGAAAACCAACTCGCTAAAAATGAAAACAAGAGGTATTTGGTAGCTGACTTCGCTGAAAAGCTGAGTCATTTCTTTTTGAAACAGTGGACTGAGAGCGAAATGCCTGAAGGAACGCCGGAAAATAATATTATATTCCTCATCGCGGGATTTGATGCCGATGCTCCTTATGGGAAAGTTTTTCGTGTGATGATTCCGTCGGCGCCAAGTCCGGTGGAACAAAATGCCGACCAATTTGGTGTCTCATGGGGAGGACAACTCGCATTTACGAATCGTCTCGTAAAAGGAATGGATCCGCGCCTATCTCACTTAGTCCAACGCCACTTGGGATTGAATGACGCGCAACGGGTTTCTTTAGATGAATTTCTGGAGCGGGAGTTGTCCTTGCACATCCCTTATCAATTTTTACCGCTCCAAGATTGTGTTGATTTATCCATCTTCCTCGTGCGGACGACTATGGAAATTCAGACTTGGCTTGTCGATATTCGAGGAGTCGGCGGTGCGATTGATGTTGCGACCATTACGAGGACGGATGGTTTTAATCCTATCCAACAAAAAAAAATCGTCGGACAACGAAGTTAAAAGAAGGAGGAATGCGGTGTTATACGGTACGCATCAAGCAACCTCGAGAGATTGGTTGAAAGGAAACGAGAACATTGTCTTCGCTCCTTATCTTCAAGGCGATATCGGCACGCTGACCTTGAGCGGGTCTTCTTTCGACTTTTTGATCGTATTCGATGATTTTTCTTCGTATCTTAGAGGGGTAACGATTGGGAGAAAAAAAACGAGAAAGGACGACCTAAAAAAGGATTTGCTAAGCTGGGATATTCTTAGTGACGAGGCGCTGAAGCAATTCGAAGCCGATCTTTAAGTCATGGCCCGAGGAGATATCTGGTCTGTGGATCTGCCTGTCCCTCAAGGTTCACCGGGGCATGAGCAATTCGGATTACGTCCTGCGGTCGTCGTTCAAACTGAATTGAAGGATACTGCGTTACCGACAACGGTCGTCATACCAACGACATCAAATCAAAAAGCTGGTAGATTTCCGTTCACAATATTAATCCCACCTACGTCGAAAAACGGACTTTCGACGGCTTCTATTCTCTTAATCTTTCAAATCCGAGCGATTGATAAAGGCAGATTGAATCGCCGGATCGGCAAGCTCGAATCTGAGCATATCGAAAAGATGGAAAATGAAATACGGGCTTTGCTGGGATTGTAAAAAAGCGGACGAGAAGATTACCTCCGCACTTAAGAGAGAGGAGGGTCAGAGACATTGACTTTGATCGGGGGGCGGCGATATATTTCCGGCCAAGTCGCGAAGATGTTCATTCCTGGAGGTCCATCATGAAACCATCGCGTTTGATCTCGGTCGCCTGGTTAAGTCTCTTGATCCTGGCGATCGGCGGCGGGCCCGCTTTTGCCCAGAAGCCGTTCACCATCGAGCAGATCCTGAGCTACTCGTTCTCCTACGAGCTGGCCTCGGCGAAGAAAACCGACCGCATCGCCTGGTTCGAGTTCGAGCAAGGGAGGAGAAACGTCTTCACGGCCGCGGCGCCCGACTTCAAACCCGTCCGCCTGACGGACTTCACGGCCGATGACGGGACCGACTTGACGAACCTCGAGATATCGGATGACGGCTCGGTCATCGTCTTCGTCCGAGGTCACGATCCGAACCGCCGGGGCTGGGTCGCTAATCCATCCCAGTTCCCCGACGGGAGCGAGCAGGCCATCTGGGCGGTCCGGCCCGCCGAGGCGAAACCGCTTCGGCTGGCGGCCGGCTCCCGTCCCGCCTTATCGCCCGACGGCCAGTGGGTGATCTGGATCAAGGACGGACAGGTCTTCGGCTTGCCAGTTCCACCGGCCGGATTAGCCCGGTCCGATTCCGAAGAGGAAGGGCTCAAACCGCTTTTTCGAACCTGGGGGACCAACAACAGCGCCTGCTGGTCGCCGGACGGCCGGAAGATCGCTTTCGTCAGCGACCGGCAGGACCACGGCTTTATCGGCGTCTATGACCTGGCCGGCCGGAAGATCACGTATCTGGCCCCCTCGGTCGACCGCGACACCAGCCCGACTTGGTCCGGCGACGGCAGAAGGATCGCCTTCATTCGGCGGCCGGGTTCAGCCTTCGCTCAGATCATCGCCCAGGCCCAGCAGGCCCAGGGGACGCCGGGACAACCGTCCTTCCGGGACGGCCCGCCTCAACAACAGCCGCAGGCTCAACCGGCTCAGCCCGCGCAGATAGCCGGCGGGCCGGGATTTCAGGCGTCGAAGTTCGCCGACGGCCATGCGCTTACGTTCTGGGCGGCCGACGCCGAGAGCGGCAAGGGAGAAAAAGTCTGGCATGAACCGCTCGATGACCAGACGATGGGCAACATCCGGGACATCACCTGGGCGGGCGAGAACCTCGTCTTCCTCGTGGAGCGGAACAACTGGCGGCATTATTATTCCGTGCCGGTGACGGGCGGAATCGATTTCGCGCCCATCAATCTCACGCCGGGCGAAGGCGAAGCCGAGTTCATCGGCTTTTCGGCCGACGGCAAGACTCTCTTTTACACTTCCAACGCCGGCGACATCGATCACCGTGACCTATGGAGGTCGCCGACCGGGGGCGGCGGTCCCGTCCGGCTGACCAAAGGGGACGGCATCGAGACCGAGGCGGCACCCCTGGCCTCGGGCCGGAGCGTCGCGGTCTTTTACTCCGACGCGAAGCGGCCCCGCTGCGTGGCCCTGGTGCCGGCGGTGGGAGGCGAGGCCAAGATCGTCAATCCCAGGATCCCCGCCGATTTTCCACTCGACGCCCAGGTGGTTCCCCAATCGGTCATCCTCAAAGCGGCGGATGGGCTCGAGTTCCATAACCAGATCTTCGTGCCGAAGGGGATCAAATCCGGCGAACGTCGGCCGGCCATCCTCTTCACCCACGGCGGGCCGGGGCGGCAGATGCTGTTGGGGTATCATTACATGTTCTTCTACCACATGGCCTACGCCATGAACCAGTATTTCGCCAATAGAGGATACGTCGTCATCTCGGTGAACTACCGCTCGGGCATCGGCTACGGCCGTGATTTCCGGATGGCCCCCAACCGCGGCGCGCAGGGCTCGTCCGAGTATCAGGACGTCTACGCGGCGGCCAAGTACCTCCAGTCCCGGCCAGACGTGGATCCCGACCGCATCGGGCTGTACGGCCTCTCCTATGGCGGGCTGTTGACGGCCATGGGCTTGTCGCGCAATTCCGACATCTTCAAGGCCGGCGTTGACATCGCCGGCGTGCATCTCTGGGGGAATTCCCTGGATACGAATGGCACGGCTTTCAAAGCCTCGACGGTGGCGACGATCGATCAATGGAAATCGCCGGTCCTCCTCGTCCAGGGTGACGACGACCGCAACGTCGCTTTTTCCCAGACGACCGGGCTCGTCCAGCTTCTCCGCGCCCGCAACATTTATCATGAGCTGATCGTCTTCCCCGACGAGGTGCACGACTTCCTGGTGTTCAAGAAGTGGGTCCTGACCTTCACCGCGGCGGACGACTTCTTCAACCGGTTCCTGCGGAAATAGAAAAATACTACTCTCTTTATCGGGATTCCTCTATAATGATCCGCATGGGCAAGAAAAGATTTTTCGTTTTGTTCTTGGTTTTGACAATCGCGATCTCCCAGGCCGCCTTCGCCCAGGTCTCCCAAAAGAAGATGGCGACCCTGGGCCCCAATGAGTATATCGTCACAGCCGAATCCGTCCTTTTGGCCGGAAGCGGGGCCGGCTGCGCCGCGGACGATTTCTTGCTGGTGACCCAGACCAGCCGGTCGGGCAAAAACCAGTTCTTCATCTACGACAGATCCGGCCGGAGAGGGCCCTTCGACAAGATAGCGGCCGACATGTTGAGGAAAGGGGCCGCCGCGGAGAGCCGGAAGCCTTATTACGACGCGGAGTTCAACCCGGAGGATATTCAGGTCACTCCCGACCCCGACGACCCAAAAAAGAACTATATCGAGCTCAATGGCAAAAAGATCGGGCCTTTCCAGCAGGTGATGGGCCTCTATGTGACGCCCGACAAGGCCAGGTTCTACGCCTTTGCGGCCAAGGCCGGCCAGCTGCGCTTCGTCTCCTCCGACGGGCGGGACGTGGCGGCCGGAGGCATGCCGAACGAAGCGATCATCAGCCCCGACGGAACGAAGGCCGTCGGCAAGTGCCTCGGCCACCTCACCCTGTTCGAAGGCATGGAGGTCGATCCCAACAAGATCGATTGGAACACCTTCGAGGATGTCACCCTTTACGCCATCGACGGCCGGAAGTTCGGCCCGTTCCCGAAGAGCGCGGATTTCGGCGACATGTGGTTCCTGGCCGATTCGAGCGACTGGCTCTTCACCGTCGGTCACACGGTCTACTTCAACGGGACGGCCTTGAAGCCCTTTAATGAACGCGTTTCCAAATCGGCGTTCTGGATCGATGACGCGGCCCATTACGCCTGGATCGAGAGCGACAAACTGCTCTTCAGCGACGGCGCCTCGTTCCCTTATCCCGTCATGCTGAAGTTCGAGAAGAAGGGCGGCAAGACCACCCTGTGCTGGGTGTCGCTCCAGGCCAATGGCGATGTGGTGGTCTATTCGCGGACGATATAGGCGGCGGGCGGCGGCCGGCCTCCTCGTTCTATTTACCGTTCTCCTTCAGGCTTGGCCCTTCGGCCAAAGCAGCGAAGCTCAGGACTACGCGAAGATCTTCGGCCGGAACTACCGCCAGGCTCTCGATTTTATCCAGCGAAATCGCCGGTTCGACGAGACGTTCCGCGCCTGCGATATCGACCCCGGCTTCGCCTGGGCCATCGTCTTTCCCGAAATGATCCGCTGGTCGGCCCTGTCCGACGTCATCGAGACGAGCAACCTAAAAGCCCTCTATGTCCAATTCGGCAAGGGGTATTCCGATTTTTCGGTCGGGCGCTTCCAGATGAAGCCGTCCTTCGTCGAGACGCTCGAGAGCGATTTCAACCGGCTGCTCGAGCGGAGCGAGAAGGACAAGATCGGGGTTGCCGCCTTCGACATGGCCGACACCATCGAGAACCGGCGGGCCCGGGTCGCCCGGCTGATCGGGCTCGACGGACAGGTCCGGTATCTGCTCCTGTTCATCCTGGTGATGGAGAAGATCTACGTCCGGGAGACCTGGCCGAGCGTCGAGGACAAGCTTCGTTTTTTCGCCACGGCCTATAACGCGGGCTACCGGAGAGGCGCGGCCGTGCTGAGAAAAGAATCCACCCTCCTTCGCTTTCACACCGGGATCATCTTTTCCAAGCCGGCCTACAGCTACGCCGACATCGCCCTCGATCTTTTCAGGAAATTTCCTTCTATTTGATGAGCCCCATCAGTTTCCACAGCACCGCCAGGCTTTTCTCCGAGCCGAGGATGAGATCGTTGGGGAAGCGGCGGAGCGAGACGATCTGATCGAAGATGATCCCGCTCTGATACGAGTTGAGGCCCATCCCCGCCAGGTACTGCAGCCGCAGGTTCCGGTCGCGGTTGAGCTCCGCGTTCTTCAGCCAGGCCGTCAGGTCGGAGGCCCGGCCGGCATAGGTCGAGAGGACGTCCGCGGCCGTTCCCAAGCCCAGCTCCTTGATCGAGAGCGCGACGGCCTGGTGATCGCCGCGATCCAGCCGCTGCTGGAGCTCGTCCAGGTCGATCGCCGTCTCCTCGTCCCGACCCAGCAGAACGACGTCGTAGCCCTGGCCGTTGAAGTCGTTGCTCCAGATCGTCCCTCCGGGAAAAACGTCGAAAAACGTCGCGATCTCGCTCTTGACGGTGGCCACCGTGCTTTCATACAGCGGCACCCATTGGGCGATGACCCCGCCCGGATTCAGATGCCGCTTGACCATATGGTAGTATTCCTTCGTATAGAGCGAAGCCGAGCCCTTGATCCAGGGATGGATCGGGTCGGAGGTGATGACGTCGAACTTTTCCTTCGTCGTCAGGACGAAATGGCGGGCGTCGTCATAGACCACCTGGACGCGGGGGTCGTCCAGCACGTCGTAGTTCTCCTGACCGAAGAAGCGGGCCACGACCTTCGGGATGAGCGGTTCGATCTCGCAGATGACGATCCTCTTCACGCTCGGATAGAGGACGAACGTGCCGGCCGTGATGCCCGCTCCGCAGCCCACGATCAGAACCGACTCCGGCTTGGGATGGAGGAGCGCCGGGACGTGGCCCAGCATCCGCTCCATTCTCATGTCCTGAGCGGAGCTCGAAGCCTCGACCCGGCCGCTGACATGGAAGTTCCGGACGCCGCTCTCGAGCTCGGTGACGGCCACGGAAGAGTTCATGCCTTCGCCGAAATAAAGGAGGGTGGACTTTTCGGTCCGCGTCGGCAGGTAGCGGCCGAAGGCGATCAGTTCCCAGGGGACGGCGGGAGTGCTCAGGACAAGAAAGACCCCGAGGACGACCGTGCCCGAGAGCGCGGCCAGGCCGCCGATCCGAATGCCCGGGTTAGGATGAGCGCTCTCCGGCAAGACGCCGGCGGGCGATTTATTGACGATCGGCGCTAAGGCTAAAAGCGCGGCCGCGGCGGACAAGCCGATCAGCACCCGTTCCGATTGGTGCGTGCCGATGGTCGGGATCAGGACAAGGCTGAATGCGATCGAGCCGACGATCGCCCCGATGGTATTGGCGGCATAGACGCGGCCGACCAGCCGGCCCCCGTCCTGGCCGGGGCTCGCGGCGGCGGCCAGGGCCAAAGGAAAACTCGCTCCCCAGAGAACGGCCGCCGGCAGGATGGCCCACAAGCACCGCACCAGGTCGAACTGGAAGCTGAGCCAAGGGCCCTTGGTCAGAGCGGGATTGACGGGCCAGAAGGGAAGCGACCTGGCTATCATATAGGCGGTCCAAGCGATCCCGGCGGCCAGTAGGAGCTGGCAGATCCCGAGCGCGAGCCGCGGCGAGAGCTTCTTTCGGGCGAGAAATGAACCTGCTCCGCTGCCCAACCCCAATCCCGCCAGGAAGACGGCCAGGATGATGGAGAACGTGTAAACGGTCGCGCCCATCATCAACGACAGCAGGCGCGTCCAGACCACTTCGGCGCCGAGAGCGCACAGACCAGAGACGGCGATCGTCACGTAAATCGGCCATGTTCCCGGAGTCCGGACGGCGCTTACTGGACCCTCGGCCCCGGTTTGCGGCCGGTGAGAGGCCCTTCTGGCCAGGACGACGCTGATCAGGGCCACGGTCCCGTTGATCGCCGCGGCGACGAACGTGGCCGTGGTCATGTCATGGACCCGCAGCAAATAGAAGCCGGCCAGCAGGCAGCCGAGCACCGCGCCGGCCGTGTTGCCGGCGTAAAGGAAGCCCAGCCACGACACGCCCTGCGGCGTCGTTTCCAGCCAGCGGGCCAACGCCGGCAGGGTCGCGCCCATGAGGACCGTGGGAGGCAGCAGGCATAAGGCGCTGACCAATCCGCGCAGAAGGATCCCCCCGAATCCATGCCCGGCGTTCGCCGTGTATAGCCGGACGATGACCGGCATGGCGATCAGGACCACGATCCCGATAAGCCCGATCCCGAGTTCAAGCGAAGCATACACGCGGAAGGGGTGCCGGCGCGGCGAGATCAGGCGCGGAAGGGCGATGCTGCCCAGGCACATCCCGCCCATATACGTTCCGAGCAGGACGGCCATGGAGACTGCGGTCGATCCGATCGTCAATTGAAGCAGTTGGAGCCAGACGATCTCGAAGATCAGCGCGGCGCAGCCGCTGCCGGCGAACAGCAGCAGAAGGACGGGCAAAAAACGGCGCGTCGCGGAAAGACCCGCGGCCGGGTTCGGGTTCGTTTCGGCCGGGATGGGATCGTCAGGCATGAGATTTTCTTCTTTCCAATGGATTCAGAGCGTCTTTCCGGCCGAGTTTCTTCGGATCGAGGACGACGTGTTTCACGCGCAGGCGCTTCCAGGTATAGGTGATGTGGAGGAGTCCGGGCATCATCAAAAGAAACCAGCGGATTTTACTCAAGAGATTCGTGCCGGATCTCCTTTGGCCGGCCGTTTTTGAGAACGGGGTCCCAAGGGCTTTGAAGCCGGATTCTCCATAAGAACAGTTGGGATCGGTCAAAAATAGATCTTGAGGCCGGCTGAGGCCGTGATCCCGGACAGGCGGATGTCGGCTTTCCGGGCGTTGGAGATGAAATTGCCCGTCGGACCGTTCTTGTCGAAAAAGTCCAGGAGAGAGTATTTCCCGGCCGGGGCGTAATCATAAAACCAGACGTAGTGCTCGGCGCTGCTGCTGTTGATCGTGCCGGTTGCGGACGTCCCCAGGACCGCCCAGTTGCCCATGAGGTTCGTGGCCTTGCCGTACCGGTAGCAGCCGTCGACGATCAGAGCGACGCCGCTCATGATGTCATAGCTCAAGCCAAATCCCGACTGGAATCCGAACGCCGTCTGGCTGGCGGTGTAGGTGACGGTTTGGCTGACCGTGTCGATGGACATCGTCGAAGGGTTCTCGAAGGTGAATTGGACGACCTGGAAGAGGGGACCGGCGAAAAGATCGAGATTGGCTTTGGGCGCGAGCTGGGCGATATAGTGGAGATTCACGAACAGGGGGATGACCGAGAGCGTGGGCTTGAACGTGGAACTGGAATCGAACGGCGTATCCGCCAGCACGTCCTGGCTTGTCACGGTGCTTTCGTTCCCCAGGCGATAATAGCCGCCGCCGAAGCCGACGGCCCAATGGGATCTCGTATGGACGATGATCTCGCCTGAAAGATTCAAACCGCTGGTCAGCTCTTTGTAGGCGCCCGACATCGTCGTCGTCGTATCCCGGATATA
>JAUYDS010000051.1 GCA_030691735.1 Candidatus Aminicenantota bacterium | reverse complement strand
ATATTTGGCCGGAACCGCCTTGAAATCGCGGGTGGAAAAGGCCGGGTTGGTGGCCAGGTCGGTAAAGTGGCGGCTCTCGATGATGTGGCGCACCTGATCGCTGGTGACGTAGGCCTTGAAGTAGGTCTTGATGGCCGGGATGGCCTCGGCCTCTTCAGGCTTGGTGTCGGCGACGAACTTGGCGAACTCCTCTTCCAGCAGTTCGTCCTTGGACTTAAAGCGAGGGATAAGGCCGAAAATCTTCTCTAGGATTTCGCGCAGGGTCAGGCGGCGGTCCACGGCGGCCGCTTGGCGAAGCTTCTCGAGATTGTAGTATTCCTCGGGCTTATCGAAAACCTCGCGGTTGATGATGTCAATAACTCGATCCCACTGTCCGGACTCAACGGCGGTAGCGATTGTCGCATTTTCACGTACGGTATCTTCGAACTTCTCGAAAAACATGCGATCGATCTTCATGCCCTTGACGCCGATGGTTTCTTCCTTGATACTGGCGATGATATCCAAGCCCAGATGTTCGTAGGTGCCGGCGTAATCAACCGCGCCTTTATCCTCCCCTTCCTCTCGAGCTTGCCCTTTTAGTCTGGGAAGTTTCAGCACTTCATCATAGTTGAATTCTTCCTCGAAATACTCGCAGTTGGCGAAGAAGTCGAAGAGCTTGAAGGCGGTTTTGTGCGGCCGTTCGACGCCTTCTTTCAGGTTCTCGTCGAAGAGCTGTTCGAGGAAGTTGTGCTTGCGGGTACCGCGCCCCTTGATCTGGATGAAGTCCGTCGGCGAGAATATCGGTCGAAACAGGCCGAGATTGAGGATGTCGGTGCAATCGTAGCCGGTGGTCATCATTCCAACCGTCACGCAGACACGCGCCTTGCTGGTCTTGTAGGCGGGCAGAAAGTTGGCCGAACCGAGCAGGTTGTTGTTGGCGAAGTTGATGGTGAACTGCTGGGCGTCGGGGATCTGCGAGGTGACCTGCACGGCAAAGTCGGACTGGTACTTGCCGGGGAACATGCGGTCGGCCATCTGGTTGAGGATCTGGGCCAGCTTGGCGGCGTGGTTCTGGCTGACGGCGAAGATGATGGCTTTGCCGATCTCCTCGCTGACCGGATCGCGCAGGGCGTTTTCCAGAAAGGTCTTGCAGAAGAGCCGGTTTGTGGCGTCGGCAAAGAAGCGCCTCTCGAACTCGCGTTGCTTGAAGGCCTCCTGCTGGTCTTCGCCGACATCGTCGGTGAACGAAACGACAAAGCCCTCTTCGGAGAGTAGTTCGGTGGTGATCTCCGTGCGGGCATCAACCACCGTGGGGTTGATCAGGTAGCCTTCCTTCACTCCGTCCAGCAACGTGTAACGGTAGGTGGGCTGGCTGTTCTCGCAGCCGAAGGTGCGATAGGTGTCCAGCAACAGTCGGCGCTCAGCTTCGCGCGGGTCACGGATGGTGCGCGCTGCCTTGTCGAACCGCTTGAGGTAGTCGCGGGGCGTGGCGGTGAGGCCGAGCTTGTAGCCGATGAAGTAGTCAAAAACGGCGCGGGCGTTGCCGCCGATGGAGCGGTGGGCTTCGTCGGAAATGACCAGGTCGAAATCGGTCGGCGAGAAGAGCCGCTGGTACTTGTTGTTGGAGAGCAGCGACTGCACCGTGGTGACAACGATCTCGGCACGGCGCCAATCGTCGCGGTTCTCCTTATAGATCACCGTCCGAAAGTCGGCAGACAGCAGCGCCTTTAAGGCCTTCCTGGCCTGCTCCTCCAGTTCGAGGCGATCCACCAGAAACAGCACGCGGCGGGCATTGCCGGAACGGAGGAAGAGCTTGATGACGGCGGCGGCAGTGAGTGTCTTGCCGGTGCCGGTGGCCATCTCGAACAGGAAGCGGTCTTTGTCGTCCTTCACGGCCCGTTGCAGGGCGTGAATGGCCTTCAACTGATAGGGCCGCAAGAAACGCAGTTTGTTGGCCTGGATGTAGCCGGGGCGCTCGGCTTCGTTGCGCCAGGCCGCTTCGGATTGGTAGTTCGGGCGTTGGGTCAGGACGATGTAGTCGTCGCCGACCTGGTCCTCGACGAGGCGTTGCGGGTTGGGCCTGACCTGCTGGTAGCCGATCACCGAGTCCGGCGTCGGGAAGGACGTAATGAGGTAGGGGTTGCCGCGCTCCAGGTCCCAGAAGTAGTGCAGGTTGCCGTTGGAGAGGATAACGAAGCGGCAGTTCTGGGACTTGGCGTATTTGCGGGCCTGCTCCTTGCCGACGAGCGGGTTCCTGTCCTCCGATTTGGCTTCAAGGACGATGAGCGGGAAGCCTTTGGTATCGAGCAGCAGGAAGTCGATGAAGCCCTTGTTGGTCTTCTCGAAGTTCTCACCAAGTGCTTCCAGATCAGACGAGTTGATCGTCACGCTGGGTTCAAGGCGGATGTTGGGGGGAGCGCTTCCCTCTGGAAAGAAGCGCCAGCCTGCCGCTTCGAGCAGCTTATTGATCTTGATGCGGGCGGTGGCTTCTTTATTTGCCATTCTGCTTCTCAGTCTTGCACGGGATGTTCAAGCATTATAACAGTTCCGGCAAGGAGGGCCAGTCCTGACCCAAGCAAGACCTAGAGTGAGAACCGTCGACGCTTAAAAAATCCCCCTCTTAACACAAATAAAGATTATCACTCTGATTGAAAGCATGTCAACAAAAAGCGACCTGAAAGGCCTTTGCATCTCTCCGGAAATTCCTTTGCTTGCAGAATTATCCCAAAGCTGCTATGCTGATATATCAAATAACTGCAGTACCCGGATGAGAACTACGTCACTGTAATCCCCGAATACACCTGGCTTTTTCCCCCCGAACGCAGAACAAAAGTAAAAAGGAGTTTTTATGGAATTTAGTAAATTTAATCTTCACCCCGATGTCGCGGCCGGGGTAAAGGCCACAGGTTATATCACACCGACGCCTATACAAGAGCAGGCGATCCCGCCGGTCCTCAAGGGACACGATGTCATGGGACTGGCACAGACGGGAACAGGCAAGACAGCGGCCTTTGTGCTGCCAATCCTGCACCGTCTGATGAAGGGGCCTCGCGGTCATGTACGCGCCCTCATTGTCGCGCCTACGCGCGAACTGGCGGAGCAGATCCACGAGGCCATCGTAAGTATGGGAAAGCAGACACGCCTCCGGAGCGCAACGATCTACGGCGGTGTGGGCCTAAGCCCGCAGATACGGAAACTTCGCAACGGTGTCGAGATCGTTGTTGCCTGTCCAGGCCGTTTGCTCGATCATATCAATCAGCGCACGATCAACCTGTCGCGCCTGGAAGTGCTCGTGCTCGACGAGGCAGACCGTATGTTCGACATGGGCTTTCTTCCTGATATCAGGAAGATCATTAAGCATGTGCCGTCCCAAAGACAGACGCTGTTGTTCGCGGCAACCATGCCCGATGATATCCGTAGGCTGGCGCACGAGATCCTACGAGCCCCGGTAACGGTGCAGGTCAATTACGCTGCACCCATTAATACTGTAGCGCACGCGCTCTATCCCGTTGATCAGCACCTGAAAACCGCGCTCCTCCTGGAACTGCTGCGCCATACCGACGCTGAATCGGTCCTTATATTTGCGCGCACCAAGCACCGCGCCAAGCGCTTGGGACAGCAATTGGAAAATGCCGGCTACCGTGCCGCCTCCCTGCAGGGTAACCTTTCCCAGAACAGACGGCAGGCAGCGCTTGACGGATTCCGTGACGGCTCTCATCAGATTCTTGTTGCGACCGACATCGCCGCACGCGGGATAGATGTCTCAAGCATATCCCACGTCATCAACTACGACATGCCTGACACCGCTGATGCCTACACGCACAGGATTGGCCGTACAGGACGTGCCGCAAAGACCGGCGATGCCTTTACGTTCATTACCCGTGAAGACGGGGATATGGTCCGCAGCATCGAACGCGTCCTTGGCGAAAAGGTGGAGCGCCGCACATTGGAGGGCTTTGACTATAAAAAGCCGATGCCGGGCCGCGATACCGAATTTGCCCGCCCTCCGCATAAACCGCAGCAACGCAGGGAGCAGAAAATAACAAAACCATCCGGTAACCGTCCTGCGACATCCGCCCCGCAGAAAAAAGACAGTGGCGGAAGAGAGGAAAAACACAAGTTCGGAAGAGGCGAAGCCCGGAAGCCGTACCACCGCTCGGCTTCTCATCGGGGTTACAATTCTCACTCCTCATGAAAGCAACTGATTCTACTTTGAAATGATCTGAAAATCAGGGACACGCTATCTTGTTTCCCAACGATTGAGCTCAGCGGCGGCTATCAACCGTCCGCTTAATTAGCATAAACCAACGCTCACCGGGGAAAGGTCAAGAAGGCAAGCCTGAGTCCCTCGGAGCTTCGGTGGTCGATAAGGAGCTTCGACGCCTTCCTTCCAAGGGCTGGGCGGAGATGATCCGAAAAGTAGACGAGGTTGACCCGAGGCTCCTCTGTAAGTGTAGGGTATAATAATAGGGGCAAAGTCAGGAACTTTACTATCTGCTGTTGCTGCTATATCCTTGTTTTTAGGAGGAATTGGCAGCATGAATATTATGCTTGTTTCAGTGACTGAAAAGACGCGCGAAATCGGAATTCGCATGGCAGTCGGCGCTAGGGGTATTGATGTGCAGTTTCAACTGCTGCTTGAAGCAGTGGTTTTAAGATTGCTGGGAAGAATTTGAAAAGGAGTATGGAAAATTATACGGTAAAACCAGAGGGTGCTTCGGCAAAGCAAATATGTTTAATCATTCCGCCGTGTGAGTCATTTTTCAGAGGGAAAAACGGGTCAGTTTTCAATAAGGATTTAAAATTATTATGATAATTAATCTTATAGCAGGAATATTAACCGGGTTTATTGTTTCAATACCTCCGATGGGACCCATTGCCTTTGCAATGATTTCCAAAGGATTCAAAAATGAGATAAAGGAGGGTAGAGCAATTGCCTTTGGCGCTGCATTCATGGATTTCTTCTATTGTCTTATAGCTTTCAGCGGAATTACTTTGATTATTTCCATTTTTCCTTCAAGGGCGGCTGATTTTTATGCGGAAAATGTTCATTTGATAGAAATGGTGCTGACTTTTGCCGGATGCGCTGTTGTTATTATTTCCGGTCAAAAAATTATGAAATTAAAGATTACGTACAACAAGCTGGAAGCAGAAAAATCTGCCAAGTTTGATTCTGCTTTTGCCAAGGCAAATAAACTGAGAGAAAAAGCGGAAAACGCGGCAAAGCATCTCAATATTCCGGAAATTAAGAAGTCAAATTTAATTGGATTATTTTTCATGGGAGTGTTTTTATGTATATCTTCGGTGACTCTGCCTGCTTCATGGATTGCAATTATTGGATATTTAAAAGGATACAATTTTCTAAATTCCTCTTTTCTTGGCGGACTATTATTTTCAAGTGGAGCGTCTGCAGGAACATTAACGTGGTCTTACACGCTATTGAAGCTAATAACAGGTCATAAGAAGCGAATTAATGAGACAACTGTAAACAAACTTAATATAATTGCGGGAGTAATATTATTAATGATCGGCGTTTTCCTATTTGTAAAAGCCGCTGTATCAGTCTTTTCTATTATGTGAAAAACAATTATTAGCATTCAAGAGGTCGCCTGTTAAGTTATTGAAAAATATGAAAAAAAGAAACGCGCCTGGAGAGATTCGAACTCCCGACCCTCTGCTTAGAAGGCAGATGCTCTATCCACCTGAGCTACAGGCGCACCGGATATCTCGGCCCCGGGGACAATCGGGGAGGTCGGATTCGAACCGACGACCTCTTGCTCCCAAGGCAAGCGCGCTAACCAGGCTGCGCCACTCCCCGCCAACGCGCGTCGAAACACGCGGGAGAAAGCCTTCGCGAGTGTTCAAAAGCTGAATCATGGTAACAGAAGCGCCCGAATCTTGTCAATTTACGGGCCGTCTAAGGCCCTTTTCTATCTGAGATTTAGCGATCCGGACGACGATCGGCCGCCCGTGCGGACAGAGCGCGGGATTGGCCGTCTTGAACAGCTCTTGGACGAGGAACTCCATCTTCTCCCGCGGCAGAGGCTGGCCGGCCTTGATCGCCGTCTTGCAGGCCATGGTCGCCAGGAGCCTCGCTTTTTTGTCCTCCGCCGGCCCGTCCTTGATCTCATCGAGGAGCTCGTGCACGGCTTCCAGGGCTTCCTCCGGTTGGAAGACATCGGGGTATTCGCGAAGGGCGTAGCTCCGGCCGCCCATGGCTTCGACTCGGAACCCGGATTCCTGGAGCATCTCCTGACCGGACTCGAGGCTCACGACTTGCGAGGGAGTCAGGTCGAAGAGGAGCGGGATGAGGCTCATCTTGACCGGCCATTTCCTGCGGCGGTCGATCTCCGCGTATTTATCGAACAGGACCCTCTCATGGGCGTTGTGTTGGTCGACGACAAGGAGCCCCTCCGCGTCCTCGGCCACGATATAGGCGTCGGCGAATTGCCCTAATACGCGGCGCGCCGGTTTTTCGGCCGACCCGGCCGAAGGGACCTCGCCGGGAACCGCGAAATCGGGAAGCTCGAACCGCGCTTTTCCCTCGTCGACCTTGAAAGGAATCCCGCGTTCGAGCGGTTCGGGCCAGCCGGCCTCGGAACTCCCGGCGGATACGCTCGTGACCTCTTTGATCCCGCCGACTCTGAGCCGGCCGTGAGTGACGCTTCGCAGAACGAGCTGGAAAATAGCCGAGGACCGGCTGAAGCGGACCTCGCTCTTGGCCGGATGGACGTTCACGTCCACCTCGCCGTAGGGCACGCTCAGAAAGAGGAAGGCCTCGGGCGAAAGGTCCTTTTCCAGAATCCCGCGATAAGCCTGGTTGAGGGCCGAGGACAGGATCTTGTCGTGGACGGGGCGGAGGTTGACGAAGAAGAACTGGTGCGTCCGGTCCGTCTTTCCCATGGGCGGCAGGGAGGCGAATCCGTGAAGCCGGTTCCCGTCTTCCTCGTAATCGATCTCCATCAACTTGTCCAGGAGGGATTTGCCGTAGAGCTGGAAGAGGCGCTCCTTGAGGCCGGCGACGGGCGGACAATCGAGGATGTTGCGAGGGCCGTGGTCGAGCGTCAAGCGGAGGCCTGGATAGGCCAGGGCCACGTTCGTCAGATATTTGACGATCTGCCCGAGCTCGGCCTGGTCGCCGCGGAGGAACTTCAGCCGAGCGGGTAGGTTGAAGAAGAGGTCGCGGGCCTCGACCGTCGTCCCGCGCGGGGCGGCGGCGTCTTTCACGGACAACGCGGCCTCGCCCTCGCGCTCGATCTCGGTTCCCGGACCCTCCGCGCCGTCCGAGGTCCGGAGCGTCAGCCGCGAAACGGAGGAGATGCTCGGCAGAGCTTCGCCGCGGAATCCCAGTGTCGAGATCTCGAGGAGGTCCTCCTCCCGGGCGATCTTGCTCGTGGAGTGGCGGACGAAGCAGATCTCGGCGTCCTCACGGCTCATGCCGTGGCCGTCGTCCCGGACGCGGATGAGCTTCTTCCCCCCGGCGAGGAGATCGACGTCGATCTCCGTCGCCCCCGCGTCCAGGGAATTCTCGACCAGCTCCTTGACCACGGACACGGGCCGCTCGATGACCTCGCCGGCGGCGATCTTCTGGGAGATCTCGGGCGGGAGGACGGAGATGCGCTTCATGTCGGAGGAGATCCTTCGCTTCGCTCAGGCGACTCTTTGAGTCGTCCCGAGCCTTGCGAGGGAACTCGTGGGGTTGGACGAGATCCTTCGCTGCGCTCAGGATGACATTTTTTATTAGGGATTATTTCGCCCAAGGTTTCTCTTTCCTGAACCTTCGTGATCTTCACCCGGACGCGGTCGCCCTTGCGGACGGCTCCGAACGGCGCCCGGACCGCGATGTAATTCGGGGTCAAAACCTCGACGCCTTCGCCGCCCACCCGGATGGCGACGCCGTCGAGTGCGGCCCCGCTGAACCTTTTTCGGAACTCCAGATTCTTTTCGCGAGAGAGGCCCCTGAGGCGGACCGCTCTCGCTCGTTTCGTCCTCTCATCGACGGGAGGGCGGCTGGATGCCGCCGTGCCGGGCCGGGGTGAATACGAGAACACGTGGACGTAGGCGAGCGGGGACGCCGCGAGAAAGTCTTCCGTCGCCCGAAAATCATCGTCCGACTCCCCCGGGAACCCGACGATGACGTCGGCTCCGAGGGCCGCCTGGGGCGCGGCGCGGGAAAAATATTCCATGATCTCGCGGTATTGAAAGACTGTGCTGTTGCGGCCCATGGCCCGCAACACGCCGTCCGA
>JAUYDS010000169.1 GCA_030691735.1 Candidatus Aminicenantota bacterium | reverse complement strand
GTCGCCGCCAACCGGAAAGCCTTGGCCCCCTTCATCAAGGAGCTGGAAAAGGGGAAGATCCGGCCCAGCATTTTCGTCGATCCGGACCTCGAACAGATCGAAGTTTGCGCCGGGCTCGGGATCCCGCAGATCGAGATCCATACGGGCATCTATGCCGACCTGAAGCCGGGCAAGGCGCGCGATCGGGCGCTGACCGACGTCGTCAAAGCCGCGGAATTCGGGCATAGACTGGGCCTCGAGGTCACGGCCGGACACGGCCTCGACTATCACAACGTTTGGCCGATCGTCGCGATCCCCGCGATCACCGAGCTGAGCATCGGCTTCTCCATCGTCGCCCGCGCGGCCGTCGTCGGGATCTCGCAGGCCGTCCGGGAAATGGTCTCACTATTAAGGTAAATGGGGACATGGACCGAATAAATGGGGACATGTTCCGCGGGGAAACAAACTCTTGTTTGTGTCCCCGCGGTACGTGTCCCCTAAGTCGATGTCCCTCCGGTACGTGTCCCCGTTTTTCTTAGGGGGGATTTGCCGAAGTCACGCCCATTGCCCCGATGCGAGAAAGACATGAAACTTCAGATCAACGTCGACCGTCTTAGAACCAACCTGGAAGACCTCGGCCGGATCGGCCGCGATCCGAACGACGGAATCACGCGGCCGTCGTTCAGCCGGGCCGATTTCGAAGCGCGGGTCTGGCTGAAGAATAAGATCCAGGACGCCGGCCTGGCTTATCGCCTCGACGGGGCGGGGAATATTTTCGGCCGGAAGGACGGCAGCGGAAGAACGGTCATGGTCGGCTCTCACATCGACACCGTCATCAACGCCGGGATGTTCGACGGTTCGGTCGGAGTGTTGGCCGGACTGGAGTGTTTGCGGACGATCGAGGAGAGTGGGGTTAAGATCTCCCGGCCGCTCGAATTGGCCGCGTTCACCGACGAGGAAGGCAACCTGGTCGGGGACTTTCTCGGAAGCCGCGCCTTCATCGGCTGTCTCGACAAGGAGCTGTTGGAGAAAGGGCGGACCCAGATCGGCCGGCCGCTTAAAGAGATTCTCAAGGGAACGGACTTTACGATCGACGGCATTCTCGAGGCCCACACGACGGCCCCCGACCTCGACGCCTATCTCGAGCTTCATATCGAGCAGGGGCCCGTGTTGGATACCGAGGACATCCCGGTGGGCATCGTCACCAGCATCGCCGGCAAGCATTACCGATGGTGCTCGTTCAGCGGGACCGCCGGACACGCCGGTACGACGCCGCTCGAGCTTCGGCGGGACGCCTTCCTCGGCCTGGCCGACTTCGCTTTGAAGAGCACCCAGCACGTCGCCACGCATCACTACGGAAGCATGGTCACGGTCGGCAAGGTCCAGGTTCTGCCCGGCGCGTTCAGCATCGTCCCCGGACAGGCCGACTTCTCATACGAATTCCGGAGCCACGCCAAGGAAACGCTCGAAGCCCTCGAGCGTGAGCTCTTTTCCCTCGCCGACGACATCGCCGCGACGCGCGGGCTGAGTTTCGCCTCCAAGATCATCGACCTGACCGAGCCCGTGAGCATCCCGCCGCGGATCATGGACATCCTCAAAATTGAATGCGAAAGGCTCGGCTATCCCTATTTGCCTCTACCGAGCGGAGCGGGGCACGACGCCCAAATCCTGGCGGCCAAAGCGGACGTAGGGATGATCTTCATCCCCAGCCCGGACGGCGTGAGCCACTCTCCGCAGGAGACTATCCGCTGGGAGGACCTGGAAAAAGGGGCGAACCTGCTGCTCCACGCACTGGTCATCCTGGCGGAATAGGACGCTCGATGAACCGTTCCATATAAAATAAATGGGGACATGTACCGGAGGGACACGTACTTTGGGGACACGTACTTTGGGGACACGTACCGCGGGGACACAAACAAGAGTTTATTTCCCCGCGGAACATGTCCCCAAATATTCGATACGTGTCCCCGATTTTATAAGGAGGAATCCATGAAGTTTCGTCGTTCCGCCGCCGTGATCGGCTCCCTGATGACCATCGCCGTTCTATCTTTTCTTTCCTGCTCGGGTCATGAGAATGAGAGCCGGTCCGGAACGCAGGCCCCGGTGCCCGAGAATGTTCCCCGGTCGCTCGCCTTGTCTTCGCCCGTGGAAGCTTCGGCCTGGGCCGATAAGATCCTGGCCGGACTGACGTTGGAAAAGAAGATCGGCCAGATCGTCTGTTCGGACCTCTCCGGAGGCTACATCTCCGACGACGACCCAAGGATGCGGCAGTGGATCAAGCTGGCCCACGACCACGGTCTGGGCATGTTCGTTTTCTACGGCGGAACGCCGCGCGACGTGGCCCACCTCCTCAATCGTCTCCAAAAGGAAGCCCAGATCCCCATCCTCATAGCCGCCGACTTCGAGGGCGGACCGGGCCAGCAGGTGACCGGAGCGAGCGAGTATCCGGCCAATATGGCTTTTTCCGCGGCCGGCTCGGAAGACCTCGTCTATCGGGCGGCTTCGGCGGCCGCGGTCGAGGGCCGGGCCATGGGCATCCATCTGACCTATACGCCGGTGGTCGACATCGCCTGGCGGCCTGAGAATCCGGCCGAAGGCGTCCGCTCCTTCGGCGGCGATCTCGCCCTTCTCGGCCGGATGGTCCGGGCCTATGTCCGCGGATATCACGACAACGGCATGCTGACCACGGCCAAGCATTTCCCGGGACGCGGCGACGTCGAGAGAATGCCCGATGCCCCCGACTGGAGCTGGATCGACAAGCCCGCGGAGGCGTTCGAGGCCCAGGAGTCCGCGGCCTTCAAACACGCCGTCGACGCGGGCGTCGACTTCATCATGAGCGAGCACATCGCCGTGCCCTCGGTCACCGACGGGTCGAAGCTTCCGGCGAGCGTTGAGAAAAAACTGGCGACGGGGTGGATCCGGGACAAGCTGGATTTCAAAGGCATCCTGACGACCGACGACCTTTGGTATGACAATGTCGTCAAGAGGTTCGGGGCCGAGGAGGTCGCAGTCATGGCGTTTGAAGCGGGCCATGACATCATCCTCAAGCCCAAGGACCCGGCGGCCGCCATCTCCGCCTTAGCGGCGGCGGTCAAGTCCGGCCGGATCAGCGAAAGCCGGATCGATGACGCCGCCCGGAAGCTGCTCACCTTGAAGGCCAGGCTGGGTCTTCACAAGAACCGGTTCGTCGATGAATCCAGGGTAGGCGAGTTCGTCGGGACGCCGGCCCATTCGGCCATCGTCCAGGAAGCGGCCGACCGGTCGTTGACGCTTCTCAAAAACGACGGCGTGCTGCCCGTGGCCTCGGGCCGTCTGGCCAAGATCGTCAACATCAACATCCAGAAATACGAGGGCGATCCTTCGCCGGCGGCCCTTGCGGCCAAAATGGCCGCGGCTTTCCCGGGGATCCAGAACTTCTCCTTCCGTCCCGACCTTGATCCCGCCGCCTATAATAAGGTTTGGAAGGCGGTCTCCGGAGCCGATCTGGTCGTCCTGTCGCTCTTCGTCCCAAGAAACAGGCTCGGCGACGCGGCGCCTTTCCGGGAGACCGACCTGGCTTTCATCAACAAGGTCATCGGCGCGAAGCCCAAGGGAGTCGTGGCCATGGCCTATGGGAATCCCCATCTCATCAGGAAGATCCCTCATGTTTCCGCTTTCCTCATCGGCTACGGCGAGCGGGGTTGGTTCGGCAATCAGACGGTCTATTTCGAGACATTCGTTAAAGCGCTCAAGGGGGAGATCAAGCCGTCCGGAAAGCTCCCCGTCAAGGTCAGCGAGCTGTATCCGATCGGGAGCGGCCTGAGCTACTGAAAAAAGCCTCCCCCTTTTCTAAAGGGGGACGGAGGGGGATTATTATGTATCTCAGGGACACGTCCTATAATCCCCCACACCCCCTTTTAGGAAGGGGGGGGATGTCGGTGCGTGTCTCCGATTTACTTGATCAGATGGAAACGGATCTGCCGGCCGTCGAGAAAAAGGGTCCGCTCGCCCGTGAAAACGACATCCTGTTCGAGGGGCAGGCGGAAGTCCTGACCGCCCCATTCGGGAACCGGACCGGTCACGCTCAATTCGCAGGTGAAACAGCTCATCGGGACCAACTTGACCTCGCCGCGGCCCGGATTGTTCACCTGTTCCCATGGAAGGCCGATCAGAGGCCCCGGCTCATGGAGGAATAAGCCGAGGGAATGGGAGTAGATCCGGGGATTCGGGATGCCCATCTCGCGGGCCTTCTTGAGCATGTTTCCTAAGAGCTCGTTTCCGCTCAGCCCGCTTTTGAATTCGCCGCAATAAACGTCCTGGAGCCTATTCGCTTCGGCCATTTGTTTTTTAAAGGTCTCGGGGGCGTCGGTTTCGCTCATCCGCAGAACATAAGCCATCTCCTGGTGATCGCTGTTCCAGCGCATGTATTTCAGCCCCACGTCGCAGTGGAGGAGATCGCCGGGCCGGATGACCTTGTCGTCCTTCCCGAATTTTTCCCGGTTCTCGGGATTCCGGCCGCGGATCGAGACGAACGGGCTAAAAGACACTTTGAGCCCCAGGTCGGCCACTTTCTGCCAGTAGAAGTAGCGGAGGTCGTCGGCAGTCGTCTGGCCAGGAGTGACGGTCGCGTTGGAGAACATCTCGGCGATGATGGCGTGGGAAAGGGCGGCGGCCCGTTCCATGATCTCGACCTCTTCTTCGAGGAGCGTTTCCGCCCAGAGCGTCGCCAAGGGCTCGGCCGATTCAAGCCGCGGCGCGTAAGTCGGGCCGACGGCCTCGACGAGCTTCTGCTCGAGGACCTTGGTCAGCCCGCCGGCGACCCACTGGACCTCGCCTTCGTTGAGGCCGATCCGCTTGGGAGCGCGTTCCCGGACGATCCGGCCCAGGCAGTCCCACTGGCTTTCCCCTTTTTTCGCGTCCCAGGCGGCGGCGTCCCAGGCATTGGCGAAGAGGCCTTGGGTATCGGTCCGGGAGACGTTCAACCGCTCGACCCCTTTGGCCGGACCGCGGTCGAACATGACTAGAATCTGGGTGATTGGGCACCAATTTTCGTAGGGCATCATGGTCTCGAAAATGGGATCGAGATTGTCTTCGTTACAGGTGATGATCCACATGTCGAATCCGGTCTCTCTCATGAATCGGGGGAGCAGGATCTCGAGCCGTTTCTGGGTGATCTTATAGACCAGCTCGGCCCTCTCCCGGATGGACAGAACTGCGGGACGGACGTCTCCGGAAGAGAAGACCGGGACCGATGTCCCTTGCCAGAAAATGAGGAACACGGCGATCGCGAGCGCCGTTTTTTTTATCATGGTGACCCTCCTATCGATATTTTATCGCAGGCGATATCGGCCGCGCCTTTCGCCGCCCGCTTCCGGCCGATTTCCCCTCGGCGGACTCTTCTTCTTCAATCTTCTCCGGAATCCGGCCGGAACGAGCGCCCCTGTTTGGTCTCCGACCGTTTGTGCTTATCGGCCAGCATCTTTTCCTTGGCCCGTTTCGAGCGTTTCCTCTTTTGCCTCCGGATCTTCTCGATCCTCTGCTGTTCCGCGCTCTCTTTCCCGCGGACCATCGTCTCGATCTTGTCGGTGAGGATCCGCCGCGCCAGGAACCTGTTCATCGCCTGCGACCGCTCCTGCTGGCATTTGACCTCGATGCCGGTCGGCACGTGTTTGAGATAAACGCAGGTCGCGACCTTGTTGACGTTCTGCCCGCCCTTTCCCCCCGAGCGGACGAATTTCTCGATGAGATCGCCCTCCCGGACGCCGAGCTCCTCCATCTTCCGGCGGAGGGCCGCTTCCTTTTCCAAACTTACGTTGAACGTCATGCGGTTTCATTATGTTGACCTCGCCTGCGGATTGCAATAGACTACTTTTTTTCATCGACAGCGCCAGGAGGAGAGCATGAGTCCATCCCGGACAACGACCGTCCGTCTCACGATTCTTTGCGTCGGCGTCCTCGCCGCAACGATGTTTTCCCAGCCGGCCCAAGTCCCCGCCCAGACGCCGCCCCCCGCCAAGCCGCTGACTGTAGCCGAGGCGACCAACTACGCGGCCACGTCCCGCTATGCCGATGTCGTGAACTTCATCCTCGAGGTCCAGAAGCTGAGCCCCTTTCTGCGCGTGGAAACGCTCTGCCGCAGCGCCGAAGGCCGCGACGTGCCTCTCCTGATCATCGGCAATCCCGTACCTGTTTCTCCGATCGAGCCCCGCGCGGCCAAGAAAGTGGTCATTTATATCCAGGCCAATATCCACGCCGGCGAGGTCGAAGGCAAGGAAGCGTCCCTGATGATGGTCCGCGACATCCTCCTCCAGGCCAAGCCGCCGTACCTCGACCGGCTCGTCCTCCTCGTCGCGCCCATCTTCAACGCCGACGGCAACGAAAAGATCAATCCCAACAACCGCCGTCAGCAGCCCGGCCCCGAACAAGGCGTCGGGATCCGGACCAACGGCCAGAACCTGGACCTCAATCGCGACGCCATCAAGCTCGAAAGCTATGAGGTCGCGGGACTGGTCCAGAACGTCCTCAACCGCTGGGACCCGCTCCTCCTTATCGACTGCCACACGACGGACGGGGCGTGGCACGAGCAGACCGTCACCTATTCCTGGCCGATCAATCCCAACGGCGACCAGGCGCTCATCGAGTTCCAGCGGTCCAAGATGATGCCCGAGATCGAGAAGATCATGAAGAACAAGTACAAGACGCTGGCCCTCGGCTACGGCGGCTTCCGCGATGCGCGGGCTCCCGAAAAAGGCTGGGAGACTCTCGACCCGCAGCCGCGCTACATCACGAACTACATCGGCGTCCGGAACCGCCTGGGCATTTTGGACGAGAACTACGTCCACGGCGATTTCAAGACGCGCGTCGCGGGCAACTACGCCCTCCTCTTCGGCACCTTGGATTATTGCTACGCCCACGCCGAGGAGCTGACGAAGATGATCGCCGAGACCGACGCCCGCACGGTCGCCCGCGGCCTGGCCCCCAAGCCGACGGACGCCTTCGGGGTCGAATTCGACCTGAAAGCCCTGCCCAACCCGATCACGGTGCTGGGATTCGAGATGGAGACCGTCCCCCCGCCGCAGCCGGGCGCGCCGGTTCCTCCCGGCCCGCCTATCCCTCGGCTGAAACCCACGGACAAGAAAAAAACTTACGTCATCCCTTACTTCGCCGATTTCTTCTTCAAGCGGACCGTGCCCTTCCCGGCCGGCTATCTCATTCCGAAAGCCGCGCCCGAAGTCGTTCAGAAGCTCCGCCAGCACGGTCTGCTCGTTGAGAGACTGACCCAGCCGGTGACGCTCGAAGTCGACCAGTTCAAGATGAAAGAAGTCAAGGGCGCCGAGCGGCTCTACCAAGGCCATCGGACGAATGCCGTCAAGGGGGATTACGGCCGGGCCCAGGTCGAATTTCTGGCGGGGACGATTTTCGTCACGACGGCCCAGCCGCTGGCCAACCTCGCGGCCTATCTTCTCGAACCGGAAAGCGACGACGGGCTTATTGTCTGGAACTATTTCGACAAGGACCTGGCCTCGGGCGGGTTCGGCGGAGGGCCGGCGGGATTCCCCGTTTTCAAGCTGATGAAGCCCGCGGCGCTCGCCAAGGAAACGATCAAGTAGCTATTTCTTTTTCACCACTCGCCCGTGGCTTGTATCCACGGGCGAGTACGGCGGAAGTGGACCCCCGGGCAAAACCCGGGGCACTCACCCGCGATGTAAATACGCGGCTGAGTACGGCGGAAACGGATCCCCAG
>JAUYDS010000080.1 GCA_030691735.1 Candidatus Aminicenantota bacterium | reverse complement strand
GGGGAGAAAGTGATCAAATGACGGACAGGCGCGCCGCTCGATAGGCCCATCAATTGAATGAATAGCTGATCAAGAGGGAAATGACCTTGTTCTTGTTTTTATCGGTCTTGAAGATACTCGAATAGCTCGACCCGAAACGCAGGTCGAAAGATATCTTCCCCGTCAACGCTTTGATATCGATTCCGCCCCCGAAAATCAAACTAAAATCCTTGTCGTTGAGATCCAGGATCTTGTCCTCCTTGATCTGCTCGTCCATCTGGGTGGAGCGCGTCCCGATCAATTTAGTGCTCCAACATGGTCCCCAATAGAGATGGGGCTGAACCACGGATTTCGAAAGAGACGGTAGATTGAGCTTCCAGAGAAGGGGAATGTCCAAGTACGTGATCTCGTCCGCCACGGTAACGAAGTTCCCCTCTGAGATGCCTCCCCAGCGAGCGCCTTTTTCGGAGATTAAGAATTCCGGCTGAATGGACAGAAACTCGTTGATTCTAAACGTGATAAATGCACCGGCGATGAGCCCCGTTTTGGTGTTCCACGGCTGGGCGGGCAGGGGAAACGTGATATTCGTGAAATTGATGCCGCCTTTGACGCCGATACTCGATATGAACTGAGCTTGAAGGGAAGCGAATGAAGTGAGCCCCATTAGAAGAGCAAGGAGGGCGCTTAAGGAGGCCTTAGCGGTTTTGTTCAAGTTCGTTCGGTTAACCTCGAGAATGCTTCCATTTATGTATCATATTGGAATCGGTGCGGTCAACCCGAAATTGGCCGATAGAGCCTGTCACCGAAATCGACTCGAAGAGTCGTCCCGAGTCTTTCGAGGGATCTCATTCACACTTCCCGAAGTTGAATGAGATCCTTCGCTTCGCTCAGGATGACAGCCTATTGTATGGTATAATCTGATCCATAAAAAGAGTCGTTCGAGCTGAGGAAGAGGGATTTTCGGATGAACGGACTGACAGAGCTTCTCGCGAGGGCCAAGGGCGATCCGGACATTCTGGGCGTCTTCCTCTTCGGCAGCGTCTGTCGCGGCGAAAAATCGAAGACCTCGGACGTGGATGTATGCCTCATCCTGAGTCCGCATTTCTTAAATACGGGTCATCTCGCGTTTTCGCGAAAAAGACTCGAATATTTGAATGATTTTTCGCTTGATGTCCAGGTATTCCAGGCTCTCCCCCTTTATATTCGAAAAAGAGTCCTTGGAGAAGGCCGGCTCCTCTTTGTCCGGGATGAGGACCAACTCTATGATCTGGCCATTCGGACAGCCAAAGAATATGAGGATTTCAAGCACATTTATCATGATTATTTAAGAGAGGTCGAAATTGGTCGATCGTGAACGCCTGCTGGCGAAAATCGACGAATTGGACGGCTATTTGGGGGAAATCCGGAAGATCATGCCCGCGGACTTCCGAGACTTCTTGAAGATCGAGAAGCGTCGGGCGTGCGAGAGACTCCTCCAGATCTCCATTGAAGGGGTGATCGACATCTGCGGCTTGGTGGTGAAAGGCTTTCGACTGGGCCTTCCCGCGGAAGAGAATGATTTATTTGAGCTCCTGGCGAAAAAAAACCTCATCACGCCGGCGATGAAGAACAAATTGCGGGCCATGCGCGGATTTCGGAACATCATCGTCCATGAATATGGACGTGTCGATGAAAAGATCGTTTATGAAATGCTGACGAAACGTCTCAAGGATTTTTCGGAATTCAAACGTCAGATCCTGAAGACCGTGAGATTCATAAAAAAGTAAGTCATTGCGTGATGAACGCGGACAACGAAAAGGGCGACACTCCGACCGCCCCGAAGGTCCGGAAAGCCGTCATCCCGGCAGCCGGGTTCGGCACGCGCCTCTTCCCCGCGACGAAGGCCGCCAAGAAAGAGCTTTTTCCGATCATCGACCGCGACGGCATCGCCAAACCGGCCATCCTTTACATTGTCGAAGAAGCGCTCGAAGCCGGCATCGAAGAGGTCATCATCATCGTCCAGGAACCGGACCTCGCCGAATTCCAGGCGTTTTTCAACGAACAGATTGCGATCGAGAACTTCAATAAGCTGTCGCCCCCGTCCCAGGAATACGCCCTGCGCATTTTGGAGATCGGACGGCGCGTCAAATTCGCCATCCAAGACAGGCAGGAAGGATTCGGACACGCCGTCTATGCGGCCCGCGAGGCCGTCGGCGGCGAGCCGTTCCTGCTGATGCTCGGGGACAGCATTTCTCGGTCCGAAGGACCGCTGTCCTGTGCCGCCCAGCTCCAGGCGGCCTTCCAAAAACACAGGGTCAACATTCTGGGCTTGCGCAGGACGCCGGAAGCCGGGCTGGCGAATTTCGGAACCGTCACCGGAGTCTGGATCGAGGAGAACCGTCTCCTCAACCTCACCGAGTTCGCCGAGAAGCCGACAGTCGATTACGCCCGCCACAACCTGCGCGTTCCCGGTCTGCCCGAGGGAGAATACCTGATGGTCTTTGGCCAGTACATCATCAAGCCGGAGATCTTCGACATCCTGGCGGAGAACATCGCCAACAACGTCCGCGAAAGAGGGGAGTTTCAGCTGACGAGCGCGCTCGACCGCCTCCGCCGGATAGACGGGTTCATGGGGCTCATGATGGACGGGACGCGCTTCGATATCGGTCTGCCGGATTCGTATCTGGAGACCTTGCAGGCGTTTAGGAAGGGTTCATAATCCCCCCTCACCCCCCTTTAGGAAAGGGGGGGAAATAATCCCCCCCTTTTTTAAAGGGGGGTAGGGGGGGATTATCCCTTCTCGTTCTCCCGCTCGATCGCCTTTAATAATTCCTCGGGCGAGCAGACGGCCGTGCCGATCTTCCCTACGACGACCCCCGCGGCCGCGTTGGCCATGAGCGCCGCCTCGCCGATCGTCGCCCCCGCCAGCAGGGCCAGCGCCGCCGTAGCGATCACGGTATCGCCGGCGCCGGTCACGTCGAAGACCTCTCGGGCGATGGTCGGGAAGTGGATGGCTTTTTTGCCCGACTCGAAAACGGACATGCCCTGCTCGCCGCGCTTGATGATCACGTAGCGGCTGCCCGCGCGGGCCATGATCTCCCGCCCCGCCCGCTCGATGTCCGCGTCCGTATGGCAGGGGTGATGGACGATGAGCTCGGCCTCGTGATGGTTGGGCGAGACGAACGTCACGGGGGCGAAGAGAGCGAAATTCTCCACCTTGGGATCGACGAACACCGGGATGTTCCGTTCCTTGGCGAACGGCAGGACGCGTTCCATCAGCGCCCGCGTCACGACGCCTTTGTTATAGTCGGAAATGACGATTCCCGCGTAGTCCTCTTTCTCGATGAAGCGGGCGATCTTCTGTTCGACGGCGGGCGAGATGGGCTTCTTTTTTTCTTGGTCCACGCGCACGACCTGCTGATGGTGGGCGATGATGCGCATCTTGACCGTCGTCGGACGCCCGGCGTCGATGAAGACGCCGCGGCCCTCTTTCACGTGGCGCTTTATCCAGGCCCCCTCTTCGTCGTCGCCCACGACGCCGACGAGGAGCGGCGAGGCGCCCAGGCTTTCCAGGTTGTGGCCGACGTTGCCCGCGCCGCCCAGGTTGGACGTGCTTTCGCGGACCTCGACCACGGGGACGGGCGCTTCCGGCGAGATGCGCGAGACGTCGCCCCAGATATAGCGGTCGAGCATCAGGTCACCGAGGACGAGAACCCGGCGGCCTTTGAACTTCCGGATCAGGCGCTGCGTTTTATGCAGGTCCAAGGAGAGTGTGGTCATCGGTTGTTCCTTTCGACGGCGGCCGGGGCCCCGGGCTTTGCCCGGGGGTCCACTTCCGCCGTACTCGCCCGTGGATACAAGCCACGGGCGAGTGGCGAGCCGAAGGCTCGTCCCTTGACGTAGACCGGGTTGGAGATGATCCAGGGCACGCCCGGGTTGAGCGGCGTCCGCTCCCGCAGATACACTTCGACGCGATAAGCACCGGGCGCAGAGAGAGGAACGATCAGTTCGTTCTCGCTTGTCCTCCGGGTCACTCTTGGGAGGAAACCCTTAGTTGGGGTTTCCTCCCAACGGTCGCTTCGTTCCCTGCCCTCCTTCCAAGGAGCTTTGTCCCACGAATTGATCCGGAGTATCGCTTTTCCGTCATGGATGATCACCGTTTCATGGGCGAAAGAAAAGGGCGCGGAGACGCGGAGCGAGCCGCCCTCCAGCGAAGTCCGGAAGCCGCGAGCCGCGGCGGCGCCGTCCACGGCGCTGTAGAAACGGCCGCTCTTGAGCGCGTCGAAAATCTGGCGGCGGGCCGCCGCGAAGTCCGCGTCCGGAGGGCGGTCGAGAAGGACGTGCAAGTGAAAAACGGGGAATATGGCGCTGTATAAGAGGTGGGCGTCGGCACTGAAATAGCCGTTGGCCGGGCCGCGCGCGAGAAGCTGGTCCCACTTGCGCAGGGTCTGGTCCGGCGGAACGATCATCTTCAATAGGGCCAGCGTCGGTTTGATCAGAAGCAGGGGGTAATAGGGCAGAGAGCGGACGATGTGGCTTTTGATCATGCTGTCGGCGTCGATGATCTCCAGTCCGGAATAATCGAAAATGTCGCCCCAGGACCAGCGGATCTTCGAATAGGGATGAGCGACGACCGAGAAACCGCCCCGCTCCGAGATCTCCCGGGCCGCGATCTCGGCGTCCGAGGAGAACGAGAAGGAATTGTCGGGGCGGTCGAATCCCAGGGCGACTAAGTGACCGCGGTTGGACGAGATCTCGGACCCGGCCAGGACGAGCACCCCTTCTTTTTTGCCTTGGGCGTCGAGCGCCGCGAAATTCGGACGGCCGTGGTCGGTGAGGACGATGAAATCGAGACCCGCGCCGGCGGCGACCTTGGCGATCTGGTCCACGGTCTTGCGCCCGTCCGAGTATCGCGAATGCATGTGGTAGGCGCCTTCGACCTCATAAAGGGACGGTCCCGACGAGGCCGCCGTCGAGAGAGCGGGGGCCGGGGATTCATATCGGTGGAAACGGACGACCTGCCATCCCGCCCAGAGGACGTAGATCAGCAGGGCGAGGAGGACTAAACGAAAAAGGAATTTCCTTATTTTCAACAAATCACCAAGTTTGCTGTCGTTGCGAGGAGCGAAGCGACGCGGCAACCTCCAAAATAAGAATCTTTCTTTGAGATCGCCACGCTTCCTTCGGTCGCTCGCGATGACAGCTTTCTGCTCAATGGGATCCTTATTCGCTTAATTGTCATTGCGAGTCTCTTGGCGTGGCCATAATCCCCCCCGACCCCCCTTTAGAAAAGGGGGGGTAGTAATCCTCTCCAGCGCGAACGGCAGGGTGATGATGAACAATAGCAGGGTCACGACCTCCGAATCGCCGAAGTTGTATTCGAAGAATCCGGCCGCGGTAAAGGCCGCCAGGGCCGACAGCGCCCCGGCCGTCAGAGGCGTCAGCAGGACGTCCTTTTTTTTCATCAACCGGGCCAGCGAGACGAAGGCGGCGGCCAGGAAGGCCAGCCAGGCCAGCAGGGCCGCGATCCCGCGCTCCGCCGCGATCTGGAGGATGTTGTTGTGGAGATGCACGTTTTGAAGGGCGCGCTCGTCGAGGCCATACTTCGGGTTTTGGAAGACGATATCGACGGTGTCGGGTCCCGTCCCGAACAGGGGATAGTCCCCGATGATCTTGATCCCGGCCCGGTAATATTCGACTCGGACCTGGTTCGAGGAATCGCGGGCGTTGAAGATGCTCAAGACGCGGTCCTTAACCGGCCGCGGGCTGAGGAAAAAGAACAGGGCGGCCAGGATGGGCACGGCCAGAAGCGTCTTCGGCTTCCAGAGGAAAAGGGCCACGCACAAGGCCACGGCCAAGCCGATCCAGCCGCTCCGGGTCAGGGTCAGGACGAGGGCGATCGAAGAGAGGACGAGCCCCGCGCCCCAGACGAGGCGCCTCGGTCCGCGCCCAAACAGCACAAAGCCCATAGCCAGCGCTCCGAACAAAACGAGAAGCCCGGCCTGGGTCATGTAATGTCCCATGAATCCCTTCACCCGCTGGCCGGGGGTGGCTTTGAAGACCTCGTAGGCGATCGAATAGACCGCGTTGATGAACGCGGAGCCGAGGAGGGCGGCGAAGAGGAGTTCGATCTCTTTCCTGCGGGTGAAGGCGGTGGTTACGATGGGAATGAGAAGAAAGATGAGGATTTTGCGTGTGTTCTTGAAGCTCATCGCCGGGTCGCGCGAGAATGCCGACGAAACGAGGGAGAGGGCGGCGTAAACAAGGAGCGGCCATAAGAAAGCGGGGAAGGCGAAGCGGCGCTTTTTTTGGACGAGAAGGACGATCCACGCTACCAGAGCGAGCGTCAGGAAGCTCTGGACGAGAGAAACGGAGATCTGGGAGAATAACAGGGTGAGAGAGAGCGCGGCGATGAGCAGCGTTTCCCACGGGCCCAGGCCGGCCGTGAGGGATCTCAAATATGCTTTCATGCCGGATTATTATAGCATTTTAGCTAAAATCAACGCATGGACTTTTCTTTGCTTGTCATCCTTAGCGAATCGACGCGGCTAATCCCCCCCACACCCCCCTTTAGAAAAGGGGGGAAGTGATTTTTTCTCTTTAGTAAAAGGGGGGGACTGGTCTTCCCCTCTTTAGTAAAAGGGGGGAACTGGTCTTCCCCTCTTAAGTAAAAATGGGGAACTGATTTCCCCTCTTTAGTAAAGGGGAGAACTGATTTGCCCCCTTAGTAAGGGGGAAAACTAATTCCCCCCCTTTTCTAAAGGGGGGTGGGGGGGGGATTATGATCTCGGTGCTCCCTTAAGTCGCTCGCAATGACAAGTTATTGTAATTATTAAAGTTACGTCAGGAACGGGCGGCAGGCGGCGAAGACCTCTGCGGGGGTGATGGTGAGCAGGCAGCGGAAATCGTTCGTCAGGCATTCCCGCTGTTTGCACGGGCGGCAGGCGAGGTTTTTTTCGAGGATCACAACCTTGCTTCCTTGCGGCCGCCACGGCGCGAAATGGGCCGGCAGGGTCGGACCGAAATAGGCCACGATCGGCGTGGGGGTGGAGGCGGCGATGTGCATCGGGCCGCTGTCCGGCCCGACGAAGAGCGCGGCGCGGCTGATCAGTTCACGGATCTCGATCAGGTTCAGCCGGCCGGCCAGCGGGATAACGGACCCCCCCGCCGAGGCGAGGATCTCCGCCTGGACTTTTTGGTCCGCGGACGCCCCGATCAGGGCGATTTTGACGTTCGGGACGCGGCTCAACAGCTCCGTGAGCGCGGCGATATTCTTCGCTCCCCAGTCCCGGAAACGATTCCCGGCCCCGATGTGCAGAACGACGAGCTTCACTTGTTTTACGCCTTCGTTGTCATCCTGAGTGAAGCGAAGGATCTCATTCTGCCTCGGAGTGGACGGATGAGATCCCTCGAAAGACTCGGGACGACTCTTCGAGTCGGATCCTTCGATTCGCTCAGGATGACGGGAAGTAGCGCAGGGGGATGAGATCCCTCGAAAGACTCGGGACGACTCTTCGAGTCGGATTGCCACGCCAAGAGGCTCGCAATGACACTTAATATGAGATTCTTCGCTTCGCTCAGGATGACAATGATGGTGCAAGATGGCCCGGACGCGCTCGACCTCGTCCGGCTTCGGGGCTGGAAGGGACAGAGCCGGGATCTCGGTGTCCTCGAATTCCGCGCCGAGGGCCCGGACGAGTGCGGCGTGGTTTTGGACGCTGTGGATCGGACCCTTCTCGCCCCGCCGGGAAACCCGGATATCGTAAAGGAATCCCTTGCCTTCGATGGCGTAGCCGGCCTTGATCTTCGCCCGGCTCCAAAACGTGATCCAGGACGCTCGCGGTCCGCCATGGAGATCGAGAAGGACGTCGTATCGTTCCTGGCGGACCTCCCGGACGAGCCGGACGAAGTCCTTGAACCGCTGTTGGGGGGGGATGGCAATGACGCGGTCGAGGGCGGGATGGCCTTCGACGAGCCTTCGATACGGCTCTTCGACGAGGTAGGTCAGGCGGGCTTTCGGGAAGTGTTCCTTGAGGAGGGTCAGGGCGGGCGTCGTCATGACGACGTCGCCGATCCGCCGCAGTCGGACGATCAGGATCTTGGACGGGGTCAATTCTTGGTCGGGCGGTCGGGCTCGATCGTGGCCTCTTCGATCAGCATGATCGGGATGTCTTCCTTGATCTGATAGACGCGATGGCATTTCACGCATTTCAGTGCTTTCTCGTCCGCGGTGAGTTTCACGTCCGCTTTGCACTGGGGGCAGGCTAGGATCTCGAGCAGTTTGGGATCAAGCGCCATGTCGGCCCTCCTTCATCCCTTGTCCCTGACCTGGGCCAGAAAAAAGGGAAGATCTCTTTGACTCTCACGTAGAATAACTCACAACGTTCGACCCGTCAACATTGACTTGAGCTTTCGAGCTGTGATAAATATCATGATATAAGCTAGAAGGAGAGAGAATTGAAAAAAAACATCGTTGGGATGATTGCCCTGGTCATCCTTTTATGCGCCCTTCCTGCCTCCGTCCGTGCCGATGGGCTGATCCGCTTCGGCATCAAGGGAGGCGTGAATTTCGCCAACCTCGTTGGCCCAGACCTCGACTCAAATTGGAAAACCAAGACCGGTCTCGCGGCCGGAGGCTTCGTGTCGTTCCAGATCAACAGGCTTCTGGCGATCCAGCCTGAATTTTTTTATTCCCAAAAGGGATCCACGTGGAAAGATCCCGATGTTACGTATAAGGTCAATTTGACCTTTGTGGATATCCCCCTCCTTGTCAAATTCTTTATCCCCGTGTCCGCCCAGTCCGCACTGAGGCCTAACGTTTTTGTCGGACCTTACGCGGGGATCAAAATGAGCGCGAAACTGACCATGGAAACAGCCGAGGGGAGAGACGAGACCGATTTCGAAGATCTGAAAAAGACGGATCTGGGCTTGGTCGTCGGCGGAGGGATCGATTTTGCCGTTGGGAAAGGAAAGATATTATTGGACGTCCGCTATAGCTTCGGCTTTTCTTCGTTTTCCAATATAGAAGATTTTAAGAACAAGGTTTTCACTGTTCTGGCCGGCTATTCGTTCAACTGATCTTTTTCCCGGAAGCGGCGATTCACCTTTATCTCCTCGATCCTAATAGGGGACGGACTCTATTGGCCGGCGAGGCCCTCCACGTGTATTTGACATAAACCCTTTCGTCAATTAACCTACAGGCGAAAAATGATCGGCAGGTGGGTTCCATGAGGATCACATTTTTTGGAGCGTACGACCCGGCCTACCCGCGGAGTTCCGTCATCCGGAAAGGGCTGCGGCTGAACGGCGTGGACGTGGTGGAGTGCCGGACGTCGCCGCGATTCAAATTCTGGGCCCGCTATCCTCTGCTCATGCTGGGGCGGAGGAGGTCGCCGGACCATCTCTTCGTTCCGGAATTCTGTCAGAAGGACATGCCCCTGGCCGGCTTCCTCGGCCTGCTCTCGGCGAGGAAGGTGATCTTCGACCCGCTCGCGGCCCGCTTCGAGACCAAGATCGTCGATTGGCAATGGAGATCGACCGACGCGCCCGCCGCGTGGTGGAACTTCCAGATCGACCGGGCGGCCTTCGCCTCGGCCGGCCTCATCCTGGCCGACACGGCGGCGCATAAGGCCTATTATTGCCAGACATACGGCCTGAAACCGGCCAAGGTCGAAGTCCTGCCCGTCGGGTATGACGACGAGTTTTTCAGGCCCCAAGAAGACGGCGCGAGGCCCGGGACGCGCGGGCGGACCGGCCGATTCGAGGTCTTGTTCTGCGGCTCGTTCCTCCCTCTCCACGGCGCCGAAGTGATCGTCGAAGCGGCCAAGATCGCCGCCGCCGAGGACCCGGCCATTCATTTCAAGCTGGTCGGTTCGGGCCGGACGCTGGGCGCGGTCCGGGAGAGGGCGGCCGGACTGACGAACGTGGAATTCCTCGGCTGGCGGCCGGCCGGGGAGATCCCGGCCCTCATCGAGGCCGCCGATATCTGTCTCGGCATCTTCGGCCGGACCGACAAAGCGCGGCGGGTCGTGCCGCACAAGATCTTCCAGTCCCTGGGCATGCGCAAAGCTCTGATCACGGCCCGGACGCCGGCCGCCGAAGAATTTTTCAAGCACGAGGAGACTCTATTCTTTTGCGATGAGCCGCTGGCGGAATCGCTGGCCGCGGCCGTCCTGAAGCTCAAGAACGATGCCGTATTGCGCGACGGTATCGCCGACAGGGGATATGCGCTGGTCAAGGAAGAATATTCCCCGAAAGCCATCGGACGCAGGCTGCTGGAGATTATTAAAAGGCGCGAAAAAATATGAAGTGCCGTCCTTTGTCCCTGCCGCCCTATGAAGGGCGAATCGCGGACGCTTATGCCGTGCCCGAATTTCTCTCTCTCCTCGCCGAGCCGGAGAAGCTTTTAGAAGGTTCCGGCGCGGAGGTTTTGCTGGATGGGCGGAACCGGGTAGTCGCCGTGAAGGCCCCGTCCCTGTCGGCCGGGACGGCGGACATCGTCATCAAGGAATATCGCCTCCAGGGGATCAATAAGCTCAAAAGCAGGATCTCGCCCTCCAAGGCGGCGAAAGCCTGGCGCGGGGCCGCCGCTCTCGAGGACGCCGGATTCGAAACGCCTGCTCCCATCGCTTTCCTCGAAAGGCGGAAAGCCGGGTTCGTCGAACGGAGCTATTTCATCGCCGGGCGCGTTTTCGGCGGCCGCGAAATAAGAGATCTTTTCAAGGAGCATTCCGACGAGACGCTACGGCCTCTCCTCTCCGCTCTCGCCGGGACGCTCTTCCGGCTCCACGAGCGGGGGATCCTTCACCGCGATCTCTCGGACGGAAACGTTCTGGTCAAAGAGGCCGACGGCGCGTTTCGATTCATCTTCCTCGACACTAATCGCGTCCGCTCGCGCGGACACATCGGCGCGACGGCCCGGGCGAAAAACCTCGTCCGCCTCGGCGTTCCGCCGGCGCTCCGGACTTTTTTCCTCGAGCGCTACGCCGCGGCGGGCGGCCGGCCGCTGGAGAAAGCTTTTGTTTTCTGGTACAAGTTGAACAAGAATGTTTTTTCGGGTTGGATCAAATTGAAAAGAGCGTTGAGGCTGAAAAAGCTCGCCCGATGGTTAAAGATCCAATGACCATAGAGTCATTGCGAGGAGCGAAGCGACGCGGCAATCTCCAAGATGAAACATAAATTCGAGTGGAACGAGTTCGCTGACCAACCGCACAACGTCGCGCCGCGGTCCGAGCGGATGCGCCATCATCTCCGGCGCTGGCGGACCTATTTTTCGATGATCGGGGCCGATCTCCGGGACGGCCTCCCCGCCCTCTTTTTGTACCGCCGCTATCGAAAACAGATGTTCCGGCGGCCGGTGGAGTTCGCCGGGAACATGTTCGCCGTTTCGGCGTCGCCCCGCCCTGGGAGGAACGAAGAGGTCGTGGCCCTCTTGAAAGAGGCCGGAGTCCGTCAAACGCTCGTCCGCATCCCGTCCTGGGAAAAGGACCGGCTCGCTTCCTATGAAGATTTCGTCCGGCTTCTGAGCTCCAGCGGCATCGGCTTGACCATCGCCCTTCTTCAACGGCGCGAGGATGTCTTCGAAACGACGGCCTGGACGCGTTTTGTGGAGGACGTCTTCTCCCGCTTTCATGACGTCTGTCCGTTCTACGAGATCGGGCACGCTTGGAACCGGACGAAATGGGGCGTCTGGGATTACACCGAATATCTCAAGCTGGCCCGGCCCGCCTTCGATCTTGGCCAAAGATACGGGGTCAAAATGGTCGGGCCGGCGGTGATCGATTTCGAGTTCCATTTGTATCCCCCGACGCTGAGGGCGCTGCCGTTCGATAAGGTGAGCGCGCTCCTCTATGTCGACCGCGCCGGAGCTCCGGAGAATGCCCAGTTCGGCTGGACGGCGGCCATGAAGATCGCGCTTTTCAAGGCGGTCTCGGACCGGTCCGCGCGGAAGCCGGTCGAAGCCTGGATCACCGAATTCAACTGGCCTCTCGAAGGGACGGGAAAATATTCGCCGGCTTCGGGCAAGCCCAACGTCACCGAGGAGGAACAGGCGGATTATCTCGTCCGTTATTATATCCTCGGGCTTGCCTCGGGGCTGATCGAGCGCATGTACTGGTGGCAGCTCGTCGCGCCCGGCTATGGTCTCGTCGACGACCGCGAACCGGTTTGGCGGCGGCGGCCGGGCTTCGCCGCGCTCAAGACGATGATCGAGATCCTGTCCGGCGCCTCGTTCACCGGCCGGGGAGAGGCTTCGGGCGCGGAGATCTTTTTCTTTAAAAAGGACGGCAAGGAGCTCTCCGTCTGCTGGACGAACGGACCCCCGCTCGGGCATGATTTCAACAGACCGGCGGACACGATCGTCAGCCGGGATGGAAGGGGCGGCGCCGCCGAGCCGGGCGGCCGGATCAGGATCGAAAGGGCCCCGAAATATGTCTTCTTCAGATCCTAGCGGCGGGCGCTCGGGCTTCACCGAGCGGGGGGTTGAGGATTACGAACGCCGCCGCTACCGGGGGATCGATCAGCGGATCGTCCATGCCCGGGAGGTCCGGATGATCCGAAAATATTTCGGGATCATCCGGGCGGCCGAAGGCGGCGGGAGTCCGGGAGCGCCGGCCCTGGACCTCCCCTGCGGGTACGGCCGGTTCACGGAATTGCTGCGGAGCGGCGGGTGGGCCGTCGTCAACAGCGATCTTTCGTGGGAGATGGTCCGGCGGGCGAAGAGCAGGAGCGGTTCGGCCGGCGCCGTGGCCGACGCGAAACGGGGACTGCCCTTTCCCTCCGGCGTTTTCGGCCTGATCTTCTCGGTCCGGTTCTTGCATCATGTCCATGATCCTTCGGACCGGGCGGCCATTCTCGGCGAATTTTTCCGCGTCTCGGCCGGATGGGCCGTCATCTCTTTTTACCGGGCGAACGGATTCCACCGGCTGCAGCGGAGAATCCGCCGGCTGTTCAACAAAAGCCGGACGAACATCAAAATGATCGAGCCGGGACAGTTTGAAAAGGAAGCGCGGGCGGCCGGTTTTGAGGCGGTTAAAGTGACACCCCTTGTCCGGGGCCTCCACGCCTACCACCTCGCCCTATTGCTGAAAAAATAATGAATAGGGAGACACAATACCTATTTCCTCATTTTCTCGTCCACACCTCCCGAGGTTGGATGAGATCCTTCGCTTCGCTCAGGCGACTCCTTGAGTCGTCCCGAGTCTTTCGAGGGAACTCATCCGCCTAGACCGAGGCAAGATGATGGGAAAAATAGGGAAACAGTATTGTGTCCCCCTATTGAAGAATTACAATTTGATCTTAACGCCCAGGCGCAGGGACAGGCCGGAAAAGTCGATCGTGGCTTCGCGTACGTTCTCGACGTAGGCGTCGGTCGGTCTCTGGCCGCGGATGAGAAGGAGAGGGAAGGTCGATTTGGCCTTCACCAGAGCGTCATAGGCGTAGAGCTTGCCGTCCTCCGAGAGCGGGTCCTCCATGGTGGAATCCTGAACTGTCCCCGTTCCCCTGAATCCGGTGAGCGGGGCGTATAGGCCGAGGGCCTCGAAGATCAAGGAGATGTTTCCGGAAACGGCCCAATCATAGCCTAGGCCCCCGCAGAAGCCCAGGGCGGCGACGTTGGCGTCCCCTTTCCACTCCTTCCAATAAAGGTCGTTTTCGTAGCGGTAGTAATAGCCGCAGTTGGCGATGAAAAAGGCGATGCCGAGCTTGAGGTAAAACGATTCCGACGGGTAGATTTTCAGAGCGAAGCTGATGGGGATGGCCTGGAATCGCGGCTTGGCCGCGAACGTCGGAGCGGCCGCGTCCAGAACATACCCGATCAGGGAGTTTTTCGAACTGCTGTAATAATCCGCTCCGACCGCGATCTGAAGCCACGAAGAAATCGGGATCGCCGCTTCGCCCCCGAATATGAAGCTGAAGTGGGCGGGGGAGATCGCCGCGTCGGCGTCGGCCGTCAGTTGGGCGCCGAGATAATCAGCCAAACCTTGGGCGCCCTTGTTGAGGTCGCCTCCGACGGCGTAATTCCCGCCGGCCGAGATCGCGAACGACCAGGCCGAAGGCGCTCTTTCGCCGCTCCGCTCGGTCGGAGTTTCCTGGACGGCGGCCTCCGTTCTCCGCGGCCGGACGTCCTCCTTTTTCGCGACGGGCTCGGCCACCTGCGTCCTCCGATCCGCTTTAGGGATTTCTTCGAGCGGCAGGACGAGGCTCTCGTGGACGTAGCCCATGGCGTTGCCGCCCTCGTCGGGTTCGATCTTGACCAGATACCATTCGCCTTCCTGCCGGACGGCCTCGAGGACCTCGCCTTGGGCGATCTGGCGGATGATGACGCTGCCGATCGACGGTTTGAGCCGGATATTGGCGATCTCGGCGGTGACTTTCAGCTTGATCGCGGCGGCGCCCAGGATCGGCGAACTCGCGAGGAGGATCAGCCCTATGAGAAATCCGATCGGTCTCGCCATGTTCTTGTTCATGATAGCCCCTTCATCATTCCGGATTATATCATTTTTCGGCTGTCATGTTGAGAGAAGAGAAACATCCCATTTAGCCTCGGGCAAGTTGGATGAGATCCCTCGAAAGACTCGGGACGACTCTTTGAGTCAGATCCTTCGCTTCGCTCAGGATGGTGTTCGTTTTGAGCTCCCCGTTGAGATCCTGATGATCCCGGGCAGAAAGAACTTGAGGCCGGCCGAGACTTGAAAAAACGAGGGATGGATCGTCAGGGGCGTGGTTCTTTGTCCGGCGAGTTGGGCCGTCTCGGGGCTGAGGCTCAAGCCGGCGATGTTTTTTCCGAGGCCTTCGTAAATGCCGGGGGTCCACGTCCAGCCGAAATCCTTGGCGGGGCAAAGGAAATATCGGACCTCGGCGCTCAGGGCCAAACGTTTGCCGAGTTTGATGTCGAATCCTCCGCCGATGTTCGCTCCGATCGCGGTCCACGTCCGGTCCTCGACCATCACCGGGACCTTGAAGGCGTCGATCTTCTCCTCTCCGCCGCCGACCGCCGCGGCTCCCCCGAGTCCGGCGGAGGATTCGGCGAAAAAGGAGTTCAAGAACAGGGCGATCCCGCCGGAGGCGAAAGCCTGGATCGCCGCCGGGCCGGTCCGGCCGACCAGGTTGAGACACAGCGGGACGGCGGTGAGCTCTCCTTTTGCCTCCCAGCGATCACTGCGGGCGGAAACGGACCCCGCAGGAGGGCTGAAATCGAAAACGGACGAGCCCGCCAGGGGAGACTTGAGATATCCGAATCCGGCTTGAATGCCCAGGGAACGGACGAGATAGAACGACAGAAAACCGCTTGCGCACAGGGCCGGATCGGGATCAAGGGACAAGAGGTCGTTCTCGACAACGCGGGCGAAGCGGACCGTCGACCATTCCTGGTGATAGGTCGAGCGTCCTTCGGCCCGCGCTCTTCCATACCCGAGATAAAGGCCGGCCTCGAAGCGGTCCCGGAAATCTTCTGGAGAGGCGGCGCAGAGCATGGGGATCATCAGAAGCACCAAGGACACCAGGAGCGATCGACTCGTTTTGAGCATGTTTTGCGCTTCGGTCCCGCTGAGAAAAATGAGGGCGACCGGGCGTTTTATATATCGCAACGGCCCGCGCTTTGCAAGCCCAGCCCCGCGTCTTGCTAATTTGGCCGAAATGGAGTAACTTTCAGGAAAGAGGGAGGCCGATATGACGACACGAATGCGCAAGAATCCGACGGCCGTCGCGGCGGGCGTTTTGGCCGTTCTCCTGGCCTCGGCCGTCTTCGCCCAGGCCGCCAAACAACCGAAGATCGTCTTCAAAGACGATGCCAAGGATTTCGGCAAGATCAAACAGGGGGACGAGCCGAAATTCGAGTTCGTCTTCAAGAACGACGGCGACGCCGTTCTGACCATCAAGAACGTCGAGACGTCCTGCGGCTGTACGGCGGCCCTCGTTTCGGACAAGGACGACAACAAGACGGTGAAGTTCGAGCCGGGCAAGTCGGGCAAGATCAAGGTCGTTTTCAATTCGCGGGGCTACCAGGGCGAGGTGACGAAATACATCTATGTGGATTCCGACGATCCGCTGGCGCCGCGGCTCCAGCTCAAGATAACGGCGGCCGTGGACGTGCCTCCCCAGCCGCGGATCGACCTCGACCGCTACTCCCATGACGCCGGGCTCCTCATCGAGGGCGACGACCTCGAAGCGAGCGT
>JAUYDS010000075.1 GCA_030691735.1 Candidatus Aminicenantota bacterium | reverse complement strand
CGGCCATTGATTTCCCCTCCCCCGCCCTCTATAATCCCTTGTATCGTCTGACGATACGGAGAACACGGTATGAAGAGAACGATTCTGCTGGCCATGATCATATCGATCGCTTTCGGCGCGGCCTGGGCCGAAATAGGGAGCTTGGCCCACCTCTTCCTCCTCGGCAAAGGGATCAAGGACACCGACGGGGATAATCTGACCGATAAGATCGCCCTTTGTCTCGTCATCCCCGACAATCCGAGCGCGGTCGAGCTGGCCGTGGCCGCCGACATCGCCGCCCGGGCCAACATCGAGAGCCTGGTCCAGGATTTTTCCCTCGTCAAGCGCGAGTCCGAGGTCCCGGACATCGAGCGCGCCGAAAACCCGATCCTGATCGGGACGAACATCAAATGGCTTCGCGCGGCCATCAAGGACAAGAGTATCACCGTTCCGGAGCTCGGCCCCAACCAGGGCTACGTGGCCGTGTTCGCGACCAAGATCCAGACGGGGATCGTCCTCGTCGCCGGCTCCGAGGAAGCGCTGCTCCAAACGGGCCGGGCGTTCTTCCTTCGCTGGCCCTATTTCTGGGACATCTGGGGCCGGGAAGAAGGCTCGACCTACGCCACCCTCGAAAAGGACATCACCCATTATTTGGCGAGCGACGGCGTAAACCTCCAGCGGACGATCGTTAGATCCGTCACTTACGAGTTCCCGCCCTTGAAGAAAGGGCCGGGATCGTTAAAGAAGCTGTCGTTCAACGCCGGCGAGATCAAGGACCTGGCCGTGGACATCTATGTCACCGACGAGGACGATCTGGCGCGGGCCTCTAAGGCGTTCGACGCGCTCCGCGATCAGCACCGTCGGGGGGAAAAAACGGAGGTCTTGTCCTATCCGGGCTGCGCCCAACTGTCGGTCTGGCTCCGCTACGGCAAGAAGAACCTCCAGACCGTGCTTCCGCGCGTGGGGACCCCCCGCCGGATGCTGACGCCCTCGTTCAAGGATACGGCCCGGGGAGACGGAGCGGGCAAGGAATTCGACCTGCCCGGCCTCTTTTCGACCAAGGGATTTTACGGCGACATGGACCGCGACGGGATTCCGGACGCCTTGGACTCCAAGGTCATCGTTCCCCAGAGCGGGGGGATCAAGGGCGTCACCCAGCTCCCCTCCAAGCTCGTCCTGAACACGGCCGGGGCCTCGTTCCCGGTCGTCTATTTGGACAAGGAAGTGGAAAATCGGAAAACCCTGGTCGCACCCATCCTCGTCGGTCCGAACGCTCTCGTTCAGGAGCTCCAGCGGATCGGCAAGTTGAAGACGCCTCCGCTCGAACCCGGTTGGGGATTGCTCCAGGTGGTGCCCAGGGCCTTCAACAAATCGCACGCCCTGGCCTTCCTCGGGGCCGACGCCAACGGCCTCGACAAAGTCCTGGCCTATTTCAATCAGAAGTTTCCTTATTTCGACGAATACGGGGATGGCCGGCCCCAGGTCGGCGATGTCGCGCCCGACTTGGAACGCTTCTTGAAAGGCGAAAAAGGCGCGGCCGAGGCCTTCTTCGCCCACAGCCTGAAGAAGATCGGAGAGGAATTCAAGGACCAGGCTCTCGAATCGTTCGGAGCCGAGCTCTATCTTCCCCAAGCCAATCCGAGATTCGAGGACGAGGTCAAAAAAAGTCTGGCGGCCTTGATCAAGGCCGATTCCGTCGGGGTCAAGAGCTTCGTTGTCAGCGACAGCAAGAAGATCTTCGAGAAAGATCAGGCCTTCTCCTGGGAAGGGGCCGACGCCGTCACCCTCGTTGAGGAGAAGATGAAAGCCCTGGACGCTTCGACCGGGCCGTTCAAGATCAGCCTGGGATTGAGCGAATCGCCCGAGATGCGCTTGAAAATCAAAAAGAAGGTGGAAGCGCTTCTCGCCGAGAATCTCAAGATCCGGGTCGACGTCGAGGTGTCCTCATCTTACAAACAAGGATTCTATTGGCTGCTGGAAAAGGTTCTTCCCGCCCTCAAAGGCAAGAATGTGAACCAGATGGTCATCCGATTCGCCGAAGAGAAAGAGGATTTCAGCCGCCCGAAGCGATTCTATTCGGAACCGGTTCGATGGCTCCAGGAGCTTTATCCCGCGGATGAATTCCTGGCCCGGGACCTCGGTCTAACGCTCGACAAGATCCGGTTCGAGATGACCCCGCCCCGAGATCCGGTCTATGAGGTCATCGCCACGGACGCCAAGAACGCCGTCCTGCTCCAGCAGACCTTCAGCCCGCACATCCGGGAGATCCCTTACATGAGGGCCCTCCCCGAATGGGGCAGCGTTAAACTGACGACGGGTTGGCTTCGGATCGAAAAAGGCGATCAGGCCGTTTACGACGGCGCGATCCAGGGAGACCTCGAAAAGGTCTGGGATTATTACCAGGACCAGGTCCTGGCGCCCGTCTATGCCCATATCCAGAAGAAGACGGAGAACGCTCCGACCTTCACCAAGCAGCCCTACTTCAAGCAATTGAAGATCGAGCTGTGGTCGAGCGAGCCCGATTACAGGCTCGGGCTGGACGAAGAGATCGTCAGCTCGCTCGAAGCCATGCACGACGAGATCTATTTCGACACACTCGATTTTCTCCGCGGGATCACCGAGCTCGACGTGGACGAACAGGAGCTGCCCGAGGATACCTCGCGATACTCGGCCCCGGGCAACGTCTTCCCCATGATCCATCCGTCCACCGAGGGAGAGGCTCCCCGACTGAAAGTGACCTTCGAGGACTGGCTGGCGACAGCGCCGCACATGATCATCAAATGGAAGGAAAAGGGGAAAGAGGAGGCCAGCCGCAGGATCGCTTTCCCGTCGCTCAAAAGCAAGCCGATCACTCTTCCCGCGCTGATCTACGACGGCCTCGAGGAGCGGGTCGAAAGCCTGGTCGCCGAGCTCGACTTCGAAAAAGAAGCCGATTACCTGGCCCTCCTCGACATCCTCGCTTCGTCCAGAGAGCTCGTGGACAAGGGCCTTCTCCCCACGGGATTGAGCTATCCCGGGCTGAACTCGATCCGGCTCAAGCTGAGCTCGAAAGACATGGCCAAGGAGGAGATTCTCGCTGTCCTGCCGCCCGAGCCGCCGGCCAAGATCGTCCTCCAGCCCCTCAAACCCGGAGAGGCGATCGTCGACACAGGCCAGATCCTGTCTCCCGAAATGGTCCAGGACGTCATCAACCGGCTGGGGCGGTTTTCCCAGATCCGAACCTTCACGGGCGGGCGGTCCTACGAAAAAAGAAACGTCCCCGTGATCGAAATCTTCAAGCCTCTCGGCAAATATATCAGCGTCCCCCGGCTCATCGCTCAGAAACCGACCCTCTTCCTCAGCGGCCGGCAGCACGCCAACGAGGTCTCCTCGACGAACACCATCCTCAAGCTGGCCGAACTCCTGGCGTCGGACAAGACCTACCAGGATTTCGTCAATAAGATCAACTTCGTCTTCGAGCCCATGGAGAACCCCGACGGCGCCGCCCTGGCTTACGAGCTCCAGAAACTGACACCGTTCCACAGCCTCCACGCCGGGCGCTACGGCTCGCTCGGGATCGACGTCGGCTCGATGGGCGGATCGGCGCGGCCTCTGCTTCCCGAAGCGCTGGTGCGACGGAACCTCAACGCCAAATGGTTCCCCGACATCTATCTCAACCTCCACGGGTATCCCTCGCACGAATGGGTCCAGCCGTTCTCCAATTACTCACCGTACCTCTTCCGCGATTATTGGATCCCTCGGGGCTGGTATGCCTATTACCGTTATCTTGATCTGCCTCTCTACCGGGTTTACAAGGAGGCCGGCGAGGAGCTGAGATCCTTCATCATCGGCGAGATGCAGGCCGACCCCAAGATCAAGGATTCGAACAAGAAGTTTTACGACCGCTACGCCCGCTGGGCGACCCGCTGGCAGCCGCATCTCGACTATCTCGAGCTGGTTGACGGCCTGAACTTGTATTCCAAACGGCGCTCGTCCTCGGCCAGCCGGCTTTCACCGAGGACCCAGATGACCTTCGTCGAGGAGACACCTGAACTCATGGACGAGACCGCCCGGGGGGCCTGGCTCGATTTTCTATCGACGCAGGGCCTGACCTATCTCCGGGCCCACCTCAAGTATCTGGCCCAGGCCAAGTTCGAGACCGTCCGCGTGGAGGAGGAGAGCGGCGAGCGGGTGCGCATCCAATTCCTCAGGGGGCGGCCCGGCGCGGTCAAGAAATAGGATCGCGTCGAAGAGACCGTTTTCAAGACGCCGTCCTTTCGAAAAGAGTCGCTATTGTATTGGAAAAAAGCCGCTTTTTCTATAAAATGAAGGAGAATCTCGGCCGGATCGCAAGATCCGCATAAAGGAGGAAACCTTGAAACGAACTCTGACGACCGGCCTTATCGGGCTATTCCTGATCGGAACGATCGCCACTCTCGCCCCGGGCCAGACCGCCAAGGACGTTCTAGACAAGATGATCGAGGCCCAGGGCGGCCGCAAGGCTTTGTCCGCCGTCAAGGACTCAACCATCTCCGGCAGCTTGGAAATGAACATCATGGGCATGACCATGAGCGGCACGATCACCATGCATCAAAAAGAGCCCAACAAGATGCGCATGGACATGGAATTCTCGGTCCAGGGGATGGCCATGTCCATGACCCAAGCTTGCGACGGCGAAAAGGCCTGGACGACCGATCCCCAATCGGGTTCCGTGCAGGCCCTGACCGGCAAGCCATTGGAGGACATGAAAAAGCAAGCTCTGGGCACCGATGCCTCGCTCAATCCCGACAAATACGGGATCAGCTTCGCTTTCAAAGGTAAGGAAAAGATCGAACCCAAGGACTACCTCGTCCTCGAGCAGATGTATAAGGACGGCGAGAAGATCACGATGTACATCGATCCCGCCACCTATCTCATTTTTAAAACCAAGGGACCGGGCACGGATCCTCAGACCGGAGCCGAGGTCGAGGCCGAAACGTTCTATTCCGAATACAAAAAGGTCGGCGATGTCACCATGGCCCATGTGATGAGCATCCATCAGAACGGCGCCGAGTTTCTGCGCATGAGCTTCGCCAAGATCACCCTGAACACCAACCTGGACGACGGCATCTTCAGTCTGGGGAAATAAGCTATGAAAAGAACGGCCGTTCTCTGTTTCATCCTCATCCTGTTCGCCGCGGCCTGCGCCATCAACCCGGTGACGGGAAAGCGCGAGCTGGCCTTGATCTCGGAACAGGGCGAGATCGAGATGGGCAAGGAGACGGACGCCCAGATCGCCCAGGAGTACGGATATTATGTCGATCCCGAGCTGACCAAGTACGTCGCGGCGATCGGAATGACGCTCGCTCCTCATACCCATCGCCCCAATCTGGTCTATCATTTCGCCGTGCTCGATACGCCGGTCGTCAACGCCTTCGCCGCGCCCGGAGGCTACATATACGTCACCCGCGGCATCCTGGCCCTGATGAACTCGGAATCCGAGCTGGCCGTGGTCCTCAGCCATGAGCTCGGCCACGTCAGCGCCCGCCACAGCGTCCAGCAGTTGTCCAAGCAGATCCTGGTCTCGGTGGGCCTGGCCGTGGGCAGCGTCGTCAGCGAAAAGTTCGCCAAGATCGCGGGCATCGCCGGCATCGGCGCCCAGCTCCTGTTCCTGAAATTCAGCCGCGACGACGAGCGCGAGGCGGACGCCCTGGGCGTGCAATACGCGCGCGCCGGCCGGTTCAACTCCGGCGAGATGGTGGCGTTCTTCTCCTCCCTCCAAAGATACGGGGATATGGCCGGCGGCCACAGCCTGCCGGGGTTCCTCTCCACCCATCCCTTGACCAGCGAGCGCATCCAGAACGTCAAAGCCATGATCGGCGAGAACGATGTCGCCTTTCCCATCAAGCGCGACGAATATCTGGGCCGGATCGACGACATCATCTACGGAGACGATCCCCGCCAGGGGTTCATCGAAGGCGGGGTGTTCTACCATCCCGGGATGCGTTTCATGTTCGGCGTGCCGCAGGCGTGGAAGGTCCAGAACACGCCGACCCAGGTGACCCTGGCTGAAGCCGACGGCAACGCCGCCATCCTCCTTCGAGCCGAACAGAGCGGCGAAGATCTGTCCGCCTACATCCGGAAACAGGCCGCCGCGATCGAGGGAGGACAATTCGTCAGCGAACAGGACGATTTCGTCAACGGGCTGGCCGCCCATCACGGGGTCTATAACATCCCCCAAGAGGATCAGAGCGTTCTTCGGGCCCGGCTCACCTGCATCCGGAAGAACGGCTATATTTATACGTTCTCCCAGATGAGCAAAGCCGCCGATTTCAACCGCTTCGATCCGACCTTCCGGAAAGTCTTCGCTTCGTTCGGCGAACTCCGGGACCCCCGCTACCTGAACCGGCAGCCGCAGCATCTCCGGGTCGTGCGGGCCGACGGACAGCGCCCCTTGAAGGATTATCTGAATCAGTCGGGCGTCAAGAAAGAAGACTGGACCACCATGGCCATCCTGAACGAATTGAAGGATGCGGAAGCGGTGCCCGGGCGCAGCCAGTTGATCAAGATCGTCCGCTGAGACTCAGGCCGTCTCGATCTGTTTCAAGACGGCATAGGCCAAACGGAGGGCCCGCAGGCCCTCTTCGCCGCTGACCTTGCCGGTCCGCCCTTCCACCTGGCAGCGGAGGAAATTCTCGAGCTCTTTTTTGAGCGGCTCTTCCTTCTTGGTCCTCAAGGTCTTGATGTCCGTCTGGCGTCCGCTGAGAGGAAAGACCTTGACCTCCTGGTCGATGTAATCGATGGAATAATACGAGGTCGGCTCGAAGATCCGGAGCTTCCGGACCTTGCCCTGGTGGACGCGGCTGGCCGTGAGCGTCGCCACGCACCCGCCCTTGAATTCCAGCCGGGCGTTGGCGATATCGATCTTATCGGACACGACGTGGATGCCCGAGGAGCGGATGACTCCGACCTCGTCCTTGATGAGGGCGAGAATGATGTCCAGATCGTGGATCATGAGGTCCAGGACGACGTCGACGTCCAGGGACCGCGCCGAGAACGACCCCAGCCGCTGGACTTCGATGAACTTCGGATCGGAGATCATGTTTTCCACGGCCTCGACGGCGGGGTTGAACCGTTCCAGATGTCCCACCTGCAGAATCAGGCCGTTCCTTTTGGCCAGGTCCACGAGCTGCTCGGCCTGCTCGATCGTCGCGGTGATCGGCTTCTCGACGAGGACATGCTTGCCTCGCTTGAGCAGGTTCATCGAGATGTGAAAATGCTCGGACGTCGGGGTCGAGACGATCCCGGCGTCGATCTCGTCCATCATTTCCTCGTAGTTCTGGTAGTAGCTGACGCCGTGGCGGTTGCCGATTTCCAGGGCTTTCTTGAAATCGATATCGGCCACGGCCTTCAGTTCGGCCTCTTCCAGATAGGAGACGATGCGGGCGTGCTGCATGCCCAGGTATCCCACTCCGATGATGCCGACCTTGACTTTGTCCATGGTTGATTAACGATCGCCTTTCAAATCCCCCCTCACCCCCCTTTTCTAAAGGGGAAAACGGGGGGATTATAATTCTTCAGAACGACTTGGCCATGACGACGAGGCCGTGTTCATCGGCCAGGGCCAGGGCTTCCTCTTTTTGAAAGAAGGCCACCCCGAGCGCCTCGACGCAGAGGGCCGCCGCTCGGATCTTGACCAGGTTCCTGATCGTTTCCAGTCCGACCGCCGGCAGGTCGATCCTCGGATCCTGCCGCGTCCGCCGGGTCTTGAGGGCCGTCAGGCCCTCGCCCGCCAGCCGGCCGGCCCGTTTGATGGCCTCGTCCGTGCCTTCCATGCCTTCGACCGCGACGATCGCTCGGCTCTTGACGACGACCGTCTGCCCGATGTCCAGGTCGGCGACGGCCTTGGCCAGCGGCCAGCCGAAACCGATATCTTCCAGGATCCCGGGGGAAGGAGTTGTCCTCGACAGGACGCCCTCCGGGCAGAAAAACGATTCCAGAAGGAAGGTCGGATCCTTGACCGTGACGCCTTGGGCGGCGAGGTAATCGACGAGGGAGCTCAGGACGGCGGTCGGCGTCTTGTCCTTCGCCCGGACCAGAAGCCGGACCAGCTCCTCGTCCTGCAGGTCCTTTTGGACGAGAACGCGGGGCTCGACCTTTCCCAGGAGGACGGTCTCGCGGACGTCCTGGCTTTTGAAGAAGGTGAGGAGTTTGAAGAGCTCATCCGTTCCGACCCATTCGAAGGCGTCGGCCTTGATCTTGAGCTCCGGAAGGGCTTCGCCGCGGATCCCGGCGACGACGCAGGTGTAGCCGAGGCTCTTGGCTATGTCGAGGGCCTGCAGGGGGAAGCGGCCCGAGCCGGCGATGATCCCTATTCTTGGTCCCATGACTCCGTCGATTTCTTGATCAGGCCCCGTTTCGAGGATTCAATGAACCGGATGATCTCGTCCCGGTCCTCGCCTTCCGGGAAATCGGCCTGGAGACGTTCCAGGGCCTGCCGGGTGTTGAGGTCCGAGAAGAAGAAGATCTTGAACATGCCCTTGAGCGCGGCGATCCGCGCGTCCGAGAAGCCGTTGCGTCGGAGGCCGATCACGTTCAATCCCAGGACGCGCGTGGGGCGCTGACCGACCACCCGGGTGAACGCCAGGACATCCTGGGTGATGATCGACCCGCCGCCTATGAACGAAAAGCGTCCGAGCCGACAGAACTGGTGTACCGCGCTCAGGGCCCCGACCGTGGCGAAGTCCCCGACCGTCACGTGCCCGCCCAAGGTCGCGCCGTGAAGGAAGATCGTCCGGTTCCCGACGAGGCAGTCGTGGGCGACGTGGGAATAGGCCATAAAATAGTTGTCGTCGCCGATCCGGGTCAGACGGTCCTGCTTGGTCGTCGCCCGGTGGACGGTCACGAACTCGCGGAAAACGTTCCGGTCGCCGATGACGACGCGCGTCTCTTCCCCTTTATAGTCGATGTCCTGGGGTTCGCCCCCGACGGCCGCGAAGGGGGAAAAACGGCAATCCGAACCGATCTCGGTCCAACCGCCGATGACGACGTGGGACTCGAGACGGGTGTTCTTGCGGACGGTGACGCGCGGGCCGACGACGCAGCCCGGACCTACCCAGACGCCCGCTTCCAGCTTCGCGTCGGGATGGAGGGAAGCGGCGGGGTGGACATAGACCTCATTTCCCGACATTCAGCTCCTTTCGGTCCAAGAGAGAGGCCAGCATGTCGCCCTCGACCGCGATCTCCCCATCGACGAAGGCCTTGCCGTGGAGCAGGAAAAAGCGGCTCTTGAACTTGAGGAACACGCAGTCCAGGCGGAGCTGGTCGCCCGGCACGACGGGTTTGCGGAACTTCATGTTGTCGATCTTGCTGAACATGACGAACTTCTTTTCCGCATCCGGGATCGAATTGAAAAGAAGTATCCCTCCCGCCTGGGCCATGGCCTCGACGATGAGGACGCCGGGCATGATCCGGATGTCCGGGAAATGGCCCTGAAAGAATTGTTCGTTATAAGTGACGTTCTTGATGGCCACGATCGACTTGGCTTTTTCCAGGCTAAGAACGCGGTCCACCAGCAAAAACGGATACCGATGCGGCAGGAATTTGAGGATCGCTTCGATGTCGAACACGGAGGCGTCCCGTTATTTGCCGACCGCCTTCGACGCGTCGTAGCGCTTGATCACTTCGGCCGTAAAATCAATCGCCGGACTCCAGTAGACGGCGCCGCTCTTGGCCAAGTCGAAGATGACGTCCATGCCCTTCTCCTTGCCGAGCTGTTCGACGATGGGGATGAGCTCGTCCTGGAGCCTCTTGAAGAGCCGCTGCTGGAGCTCGTTGATGCCGGAGTAGGCGTCCTCGGCCTTCCGTTTCCGGTCCGTGTTCTTCCGGTCCAGCTCCGCGGACAGCGCCATGACCGCTTCATCGGTCAGGGTGATGCGCTGGGTGTTGAGCTTCGTCTGGAGCGTGCGGATCTCGTCGTCGAGCTTGGTGATCGCCGCCGTGTTCTGCTTGTCGGCCTCCGTCAGGCGGGCGATGATCTTTCTGCCCTCGGCCGATTTCTCCAGGACGTCCTGGGAATTGACGACGGCGATCTTCACCTGGGCGAAGCCCGCGCCGGTCAGAACTCCCACGAAAAGGGCGAGGCATCCGATCGACAGGATTCTTTTTCTCATTTTCAACCTCCTAAATTTAGCAGAAAATTATCGTTTCTGTTTCAGAACGTCGTTCCAATCGCGAAGCGGAAGGCGAAGTTGGAGTCGCTCTGGTAGATCAGCTTGTTATTATAGGAAAAAATCAGGCGGAAGGGAACCCGCAGGGCCGGGACGAAGATCCGGGCTTCCAGGCCCGTGGACGAATAGATGTTCTTCAGGCTGACGCGTTCATTCAGGGCGTAGGCGTTGCCCATGTCGTGAAAGGCGATGACGTACAGCGGGCTGTCCTGCCCGCCCACGTGGAGGATGAGCTCGGCGTTGATGACCAGCGATTTCAGGCCGCCGACGTTCGACCCGCTCGTGTCGCGGGGACCGATCGAATAGATCTCGTAGCCGCGGATGTTGCGCTCGCCGCCCAGGAAGAACCGTTCCCAGAACGGCACCTGGGAATTCCGGAGGGGTTTCACGAAGGAATATTCGATATGGAAGCCCAGCGACAGGACCCCCCTTTTGATGGGCTGGTAATGGGTGAACTCGAGGTTGGGCTTGATCATGTGGATCTCGCCGCCGAGGAAGGTCCCGGCGTACTTGAGCGAGAACAGATACATCGTGCCGCTCGTCGGCGTCAGAGGGCTGTCGATCGTCGACCGATAGAGCGAGGGCGAGAGCGAGCTCATATTGTATTTCCCCCACCCGAACAGGCCGGAGTAATAGGGGTCAAGATAGGGATTGGCCGTGACCAGGCCCCCGCTCGAGTCGGTGGTCGTGGACGTTTCCGTGGGCTGTTGGACGTTGATGAATTGGAAGCTGTAGGTCAGATTCACCCGCCAGGGGAAGACGAGGATCGCGCCGAAGTTGAAATCGACGCCCCTGGACTTCTGGTCGTAGAGATAGGGGTAGATCATGGTCCGGTCGTAGATATTGAAACCGGCGCTGATGGGCATATCGAACAGGTACGGTTCGGTGAAGCCGAAGACGTAGTTCTTGATCCGCTTCCCATATTGGGCCGTGATCTCCAGGTTCTCCCCGGCGCCGAGGAAATTGACGGTGGAATAGCTCGCCGCGACGAACGTCCCCTCGTAGCCGCTGTAACCGGCCGTGAACTGGATGTTGTTCCTCTGGAGCTCCTTGACGTTCACGTTCACGTCGAACTGGGTCGGGTCGTCCGGAGCGGGTTTGACCTCGGGGTCCTTTTCGAGATCGACAAGGCCCAGCTGCTTGATCCGCAAGATGCTGTCCTTGAAGCGGGCGAAACTGAAGATATCCCCCTCGCGGAGGGCCATCTCCCGCCGGATGACCTTGTCCTTGGTGAAGATGTTCCCGCGGAACTCGATCCGGCGGAGAAAACAGATGTCGTTTTCGGCGATCTGATAGGTCACGTTGACAAGCTTGTTCTTCGGGTCCAGGGTCTCGACGGGGATGACCTGACCGTAGAGATGGCCGTAATTGCGGAACAGCTCGCTGATGTCCTCGACGCTCTTCTCCCGGATCTTGGTGCTGTAGACCTCGCCTTTTTTCAACTTGATCAGCAATTGGATCCCGGCCGTGCTGAAGGCCTTGTTGCCTTCGATCTTGATCTCGCCGACGCGGTAGAGATAGCCGGCGTTGACCGGGATGCCGATCTTCATCATTTTCTGTTTTTTGAAGAAGGGGAACGATCTCTTGGTGATCTCCTCGATCCTCGGCTCCCCGACCGTCGCCTCCATGTATCCGTTCTCCTGGAGGGCCTTCTTGATATTGGCCACGTCGTCGGGCAGTTTGTTCTGTTTATACAGGCTTTTGCCCGCGACCCAGGAGAAGAGGCTGATCTGCTGGTTCTCCTTCATGGCCTCGCGAAGCGTGCTCTGGGGGAGCTTAGGCTTGCCGGTGAACTCGACCTGGCCCACGCGGACCTTGGGGCCTTCGTCGATCTTGAAGAGGATATCGAGCTCGCTTTTTCCCTTTTTGACCGTTTCGATATCGACCTTGGCCGCGTGGAGGCCCTTTTCCGCGAGCAGGTCCTCGATCGTCTCTTTGATCTTCTGGATTCGGGAAGGACTGTAATAGGAATAAGGAAGGATGTATTCGTCTTTCTCTTTGAGCTTGTTGACGATATCGTCTTCCTTGATCTTGCTTCCGGTCTTGTAAGAGATGGTTTTGATGACCGAGTTTTCTTCAAGATATATCTTGACGACCTTTCCTTTAGCGCCCTGTTCGTTCTCGATCCGGATATTCGAAAAGAATCCCGTGGACCAGAGGACCCGAAAGTCTTTTTTCAGGATATCGTCGCTGTAGTAGTCCCCTTCCCTGGCGGAAAGGTAATACATGACGGTCTCTTTGGTGACCCTCTCGTTGCCGATGATATCGATCCTCTCGATAAGTTCCTGCCCGAAGCTCAACAGGGGGGCTAAAAGCAAAAACAGGCCGATGATCCACTTTTTCATCTCGTCTTCCTTATATCATAAGAGGCGGTTTTTTTCAAAGGATCCGCTCGCTCCTACCTAGTGGAACGCCGGGGTCAGGCGGAAAGTTTCAATTCCCCCCGCTCTATACGGTAGACCTTTCGGCAGAACTGGGCCACTTTGTCGTTATGCGTGACCAGGATGGAGGACAATCCCCGTTTCCGGTGCAGATCCAAGAGGAGGTTTAAGATATGCTCACCGGTCTTCCAGTCGAGGTTCCCCGTAGGTTCGTCGGCCAGGAGAAGCCGGGGTTCGTTGATCAAGGCGCGGGCGATCGCGATCCGCTGCTGTTCCCCTCCCGAGAGCTGGGACGGCCGGCAATAAACTTTTTCCTCGAGAAAAACTTCCTTGAGGATATCCAGGCCTTTGGCCAGAGCGGCCTCCTTGGGCAGGCCGCTGATCATCAGCGGCAGGCTGACGTTCTCCAGGGCGGTGAACTCCGGAAGGAGATGAAAGAACTGGAAGATGAAACCGATCTTCCGGTTCCGGATCCGGGCCAGTTCTCTCTCGTCCCGGGCGAAGAGGTCCTCGTTGTCTAAGTAAACCGTCCCCTCGGAAGGCCGGTCAAGGGCTCCCAGGAGATTGAGAAGCGTCGTCTTGCCCACGCCGGAAGCACCCATGATGGCCACGATGTCCCCCGCTTCAAGCTCGAAGCTGAGGCCTTGAAAAACCTGAAGCACGCCTTTGGGCAGGGGGTAAACCTTACCTAAATTGGTGGCGCGAAGAATATTACTCATATTTCAAGGCTACCACAGGATCGGTTTTCGAAGCCCGGTGGGACGGAAAAAGAGTGGACAAGAGGCTGATCAGGAGCGAAACACCGACGATCACGAGCAGGTCCATGACCTTGATGTGAAAAGGGACATGGGAGATCTGGTAGATGTCCACCGGCACTTTGATCAATTTAAAGGCATTGGCCAGAACGCACCAGACGAGCCCGAGGAACGTGCCGAGGGCGGTACCGACCACGCCGATGAGGGCGCCCTGATAAAAGAAGATCCGCCGGATGTTCAGCGACGTCGCGCCCATAGCCATCAGGATCCCGATATCCCTCGTTTTTTCCATGACCATGAGGATCAGCGTGGCGATGATGTTGAGCGCGGCGACGAAGACGATGAGGGTGATGGTCAGGAACATGATGTTCTTCTCCAGCTTGAGGGCCGAGAAGAGCGATTTGTTGAGCTCCATCCAGGTCGTCGTGTAAGCCAGCGGCGGGAGGACGGACCGGAAGAGGTCCTTCATTCGGGAGGCGGCGAAAATATCGTCGATCATGACCTGCAGATAGCTGACGCTGTCCCTGAGTCCGAACAATTTCTGGGCGATGGGGAGGGCGATGAGGGCCGTGGCCGAATCGAACTCATAGAGCCCCGTGACGAAGATCCCGGCCACGACGAAGTTCTTCTGCTTCGGGGCCAGTCCCGTCGGCGTCAGCCGCATGGCCGAGGTGAGAACGGTCACGACATCGCCGACGCCCACGCCCAATTTGAAGGCGAGGTCATGGCCGAGGAGAAGGCCGTCGCGGCCCGAAGCCGAGGGGGGCCCGGGGATCGCCCCGCTCTCGAGCTTTTGGAGCCATGCGGAATGCTCGACCTCCAGGTCGAAATCGATCCCCTTGAGATAGGCCCCGTCGGTCTTGGCCGAACCTGTGATCAAGGCCTGGTTCAGGGCGATGGGCGAAACGGACCTGACTCCCGGGACCTCCTTGATCCGGGACATCACTTTGGCGTAGTCCTTCAGGCCTTCCTCGGACACGCTCTGGACCATGAGATGGGAGGTGGCGCTCAGGATCTTGTCCTGAACGTCGTTTTGGAAGCCCGTGATGAGGGCGATGGCGATGATGAGGGCCATGACCCCGATCGTGATCCCCAGGATGGAGATGAAGGTGATGACGGAGATGAAGGCCTGCTTGCGCTTGGCCGTGAGGTAGCGCTTGGCGATAAAAAGCTCGTAGTTCATATCCATCTATTAGATGTCATCGCGAGCGACCGAAGGGAGCGTGGCGATCTCATAAACCGTCCCGATAAACTCTGAGATTGCCACGTCGCTTCGCTCCTCGCAATGACAAATCCTTATCATTCTCTCGGCCGTAGCAGGGGAAAGAGGATGACCTCGCGGATGGTCTTGCGGTTGGCGAAGAGCATGACCAGCCGATCGATGCCGATGCCCTCCCCGCCCGTCGGCGGGAGCCCGTATTCGAGCGCCTGGACATAATCCAGGTCGATCGGGTGGGATTCATCGTCGCCTTTCTTCCGCTCCTCGGCCTGCTGCTCGAACCGCAGCCGCTGTTCCGCGGGATCGGTGAGCTCGGAGAAGGCGTTGGCGATCTCCATGCCGTCGATCATGAGCTCGAAGCGGGCGGCCTCGGTTGGGTCGTCCTTGGCCGCCTTGGCCAGGGGCGAGACCTCTTTGGGCGGATTGATGATGAACGTGGGCTGGATGATGTGAGGCTTGACGTGCTTGTCGAAGATGATGTCCAGGGCCTTGCCGAAGGTCAGCGGCTTCTTCTCGGGGGCCAGCGTCTCGGCAAACTTGATGACGGCCGCGGGATCGCCGAACTTTTCGGGGGCCAGGCCGCTGTGGGTCGAGATGGCTTCCATGAATTTGATCCGCTTGAACGGCCGCTCGAGGGAGATCGTGCGCTCGCCGTAGGTCAGTTCGGTCTTGCCCAGGAGCGCGACGGCCAGCTCGACGAGAAGCTCCTCCGTCATGTCCATCATATCGTTGTAATCGCGGTACGCCTCGTAGAACTCGAGCATGGTAAACTCGGGATTGTGCTCCGCGTCAAGGCCTTCGTTGCGGAAGTTCCGGTTGATCTCATAGACCTTGTCCAGTCCCCCGACGACGAGCCGCTTGAGATACAGCTCCGGCGCGACCCGCAGGTAGAGGTCGAGGTTGAGGGCGTTGTGATGGGTGATGAACGGCCGGGCCAGCGCCCCGCCCGGAATGGCGTGCATCATCGGCGTCTCGACCTCGATGTAGCCCCGCTCATCGAAGAAGCGGCGGATCCGGGAGACGAGGGCGGTGCGGAGCCGGAAGACCTCCATGACCTCGGGGTTCATGATCAGGTCGAGATAACGGCGGCGGTAGCGGAGCTCGACGTCCTGGAGGCCGTGCCACTTCTCGGGCAGAGGGTGGAGGCATTTGGCCAGGAACGTGAAGCCGTCGCAGAGCACGGTCAGTTCTCCGGTCCGCGTCTTGAACAGCGCCCCCTGAACGGCGATCATGTCACCGATGTCGAAGAGCGAGAACTGCTCGTACCTCTTGGCTCCGACGACGTCCTCCCGGATATAGACCTGGAGCCGGCGCCGACCGTCCGAGATATGAAAGAACGTGGCTTTGCCCATCCGCCGAACGGACATGATCCGGCCGGGGACCTCGACCCGCACCTTCCGGGCCTCGAGCTCGTCCCTGGTCGAAGCCGCGTGTTTCTCGACGATCCCGACGACGTCGTGCGTCCTCGCGATCTTGTGCGGGAACGGATCGAATCCCTCGCCGATGAGCTTCCGGAAATTCTCCTCGCGGGCGAGGTCCTGATCAAGTTTTTTGAGGTCGGCGGCGGCCGGCGGCGGCTCTTTTTTTGGCGGGTTCTTGGGTTCGTTCATCCTTGGTCTCTTTCTCTTGCGGTTTCGATGCGTCCAGTTTCTTCCGGACGGCGTCCAGCACGCCGTTGACGAAAACGGCGGCCTGGGCGCCGCTGAATCGCTTGGCGATCTCGATGGCCTCGTTGATGACGATGGCCGGGGCCAGGAACTTTTCCTCCAACAGCTCGAAGACCGCGACGCGGAGGATGTTCCGGTCGACGAACGCCATCCGGGAAACCCGCCAGTGATCGGACGTGCTTTGGATGAGCGCGTCGATCTCGTCGCGCCGGGCCACCATGCCCCGCGCCAGCCAGCCGGTATACTCCTGGACGGACCGTTCGGTCTGTTTGTCCTTCATGCTCCGGGCCAGGATCGCCTCCAGCCCGGCGTCGTTGAACTCGAGCTCGAACAGGATCTGGAGGGCGCTCTCCCGGGCGGACCGCCGTTTTCCCATCCCGCTACAGCTTCGCGTCCTTCATCAAATTGACGGTCTCGACCAGGGAGAGGACGGCGTCCCAGCCCTTGTTCCCGGACTTGGTCCCGGAGCGCTCGATGCCCTGTTCGATCGACTCGACCGTCAGGATGCCGAACGAAACGGGGATCCCGTCCTCGAGAGCGACCTGGGCTAGCCCTTTGGTCACTTCGGCGCTGAGGAAATCGAAATGGGGCGTGTCGCCGCGGATGAGCGCGCCGAGGCAAACGATACCGTCGGCCTTCTTCGATCGGGCCAGCTTTCGGGCGACGAACGGCACCTCGAACGAGCCGGGAACCTTGTAGACCGCGATGTCCGCGTCCTCGGCCCCGAGCTTCTTGAGCGCGTCGAGAGCGCCGTCGAGCAACTTGTCCGTGAGGAACGCGTTGAACCGGCTGACGACCAAAGCCACCTTCAATCCTTTGGCCTGCAGCTTGCCTTCGTATGTTTTCATGCCCTTCTCCTTGAAGATCCCGGACCCGCTCGCGCGCGTCTCGGGTCTTTTATCCGATCCTCTTTTCGTAGATCCGGTATTTCTTATAGACTCGACCGCCCAACGAAGCGGCGAACTTGTTGACCGCTTCGTTGTCCTCGAGGGTCCAGGACAGCTCAGCCCATTGGAATCCTTTCCGCATCCCCTGCTTCACCATTTCCGTGGCCAGGAGATAGCTGATGCCCGAAGCGCGGTATTCTTTCAGGATCCCGAAGACCAGCATGCGCATGCTCTTGATCTTCTTGCGGCCGAGGAGGAACTTGAAGAGGCCGAAGGGGAACAGCCGTCCGTTCATCTTGGTCAGGATCTCGTTGTAATTGGGAAGGCCGAAGCCGAAGCCCACCGGCCGGCCCTTGTCCTCGGCAATGATGACGAGATCGGGGTCGGCGATGGACTTGAGGCTCTTGACCATGTGTTTCATCTCATTCCCGGTCCAGGGCACGAACCCCCAGTTCTTCTCCCAGGCATGGTTGTAGATGCTGATGATCCGATCCGCCTCTTCCTTCCAGTCTTTGAGCCGGATCGGGCGGCAGGTAACGGTGGTCGCCACCTGGATCCTCTGGACCACAGCCTTCACCTTCGCATCCGTCTCGTAGTCGCGGGTCATGAGAAAGGCGTAGAGGTCCCTGGCCTTGACCTGACCGCAGGCCTCCATGAGATCCAGATAATAACGGGGATGGTAGGGCATCATGACCGCCGGCGGCGAATCGAAGCCCTCGGCAAGAAAGGCGCACTCGTCGTTGAGGGACAGGTTGACCGTGCCGCGCAGGGTGTCCATCCCCCGCTCTTTCCCCCAGACCGCAACCGCGTCGAGGAGGGCGGCCGCCGTTTCCGGGTCGTTGAGGCTCTCGTACATCCCGTAAAAGACGACCTTCTCGTTATGGAAGTCGTTATGGTTGCGGTCGACGATCCCCAGGACGCGGCCGGTGATCTCGCCGCTTCTGCGGGCCAGGAACAGCTCCCGTTCGGCGTGCTCAAAGAAGGGATTCTTCCGAACGTTCAATTTGGCTTTGACGTCCGTGATCAGGGGAGGAGCCCAGTTGGGGTCGCCGGCGTAGACCTTCCAGGGAAACCGGATGAACCTCTTCAATTCGGCTGCCGTTGTGACGCGTTCGACTCGAATCTCGCTCAAGGCATACTCCAAGTTCATGTATTCTAACAAATCGGGGTCATTTTTGCCAGGGCTTCGCTTGTTTTTGTCGTTTTCTTGTGTTAATAACGGGGTACTTGACTTCACCACAAGGAGACGCCGATGACGGCCAAGACCAAATTCGAGGAGGTCCCGCTAGAGAAGCTCCGCTGGACCTGCGACCTCGCCTTGATCCCCTACGCCACGAGCCAAGACGGCCCTCCCTGCGACGAGATCATCGGCCAGGAACGGGCGCTCAAGTCCCTCCAGACGGGCCTCGATATCCGGAGCCTGGGCTACAACATCTTCATCACCGGGATGATCGGGACCGGCCGGACAACGACGATCAAACAGCTCCTCGAGAGGCTCGAAAAGGGCGACCAGCCGCCCGACGACGTCCTCTACGTCAACAACTTCAAGTATCCCGATGAGCCGACGCTGATCACCCTTCCCCCGGAGAAAGGCCGGCAGTTCGCGGCCTCCATGGACAACCTGATCGAGATGCTCAAGCGCAACATACCCGACCTGCTCAAGAGCAAGTCTTACGCCGAGCACCGGGATGCCATCGTCGAAGGCCAGCAGCGCAAACAGAAGGGGATCCTGCAGGGCTTCGAGGAAGAAGCGGCCAAATCGGGATTCGCCGTGATCCAGGTCCAGATGGGCATGTTCGTCAAGCCCGACCTCATCCCCTTGATCGAGGAAACGCCCACGCCGTTCGCCAAACTGGAGGCCATGGTCCGCGAAAAGAAGCTGCCCCAAAAAGCGCTCGACGGCCTCAGACAGAAATACGAAGAGCTGTCGGAGAAACTGGAGGGGATCTTCGAGCAGCTGCGCGAGATCGAGGAGGAGACGCGGACGTTCCTCAAGAACTGGGACGCCGAGTCGATCTCGCCCGTGATCAAGGGGGCCGTGTCCGAGATCAACGCCAAGTTTCCCCACCCGAAGATCGCCGAGTATCTCGCCGGCGCCGAGGCCCACCTGGTCGGCAACATCGAGCTGTTCAAGAACCAACAGAAGAAGGACGAGGAGAAAAAGGAGTCCGTCGACCCCTTCATCGAGTATCGGGTCAACCTGCTCGTGGACAACTCCGACCTGAAGCAGGCGCCGGTCGTCATGGAGACCAATCCCAACTACATCAATCTCTTCGGCTCGATCGAGTCGACGGTCAACCGCTTCGGCGTCTTGCAGACCGACTTCACCAAGATCAAGGCCGGTTCCTTCCTGAAGGCGAACGGCGGCTTCCTGGTCCTCAACGCCCTCGATGCCCTCATCGAACCCGGCGTCTGGATGATGCTCAAACGCACCCTGCGCAACCAGATCTTCGAGATCCAGAACTACGCCTCGATGTTCCTCTTCTCCTCGACGCGGCTGAAGCCCGAGTCCATCAAGGTCAACGTCAAGGTCGTCATGATCGGCGACGAGGAGATCTACAACCTCCTCTATTTCGCCGACCAGGACTTCAAGAAGATCTTCAAGATCAAAGCCGAGTTCGATTCCGAGATGCCGAAGACCGAGGGCAGCATCGGCGATTACGTCCGCTTCATGAAAAAGATCTGCGACGAGGACCGCCTCCTGTCCTTCGACAAATCGGGCATGGCCGCCGTCGTCGAATACGGGACGCGCATCGCCGGCCGCCACAAGAAGCTCTCGACGCGCTTCCACGTGATCGCCGACGTCGTCCGCGAAGCGAGCTACTGGGCCAAGAAGGACGGCAAGAAGCTCGCCGGCGCCGCCCACGTCGAGACGGCGATCCTCGAGCGCTTCGAGCGGATCAGCCTGATCGAGGACAAGATCCAGGAAATGATCGAGGAGGGCTCGATCCTGATCGACGTCCAGGGCGTTCTCGTCGGCCAGGTCAACGGCCTCTCGGTCTACAACATGGGACAGTTCTCCTTCGGCAAGCCGACCCGGATCACGGCCCGGACGGCGGTCGGACGGGCGGGGGTCATCAACATCGAACGCGAAGCGGACATGAGCGGCAGCACGCACAACAAGGGCGTGCTCATCCTGGGCGGGTATCTGAGGGGAAAGTACGCCCAAGACAAGCCGTTCGCCCTGTCGGCCAGCATCGCTTTCGAGCAGTCCTACGGCGGCGTGGACGGCGACAGCGCCTCCTCGACGGAAGTGTACGCCATCCTCTCCAGCCTGTCGGGGAAGCCGCTCCGCCAGGACATCGCCGTCACTGGGTCACTCAACCAGAAGGGAGAGATCCAGCCCATCGGCGGGGTCAACGAAAAGATCGAAGGCTTCTACGAAGTCTGCCGGGCGAAGGGCCTGACCGGGACCCAGGGCGTCATCATCCCCCACCAGAACGTTCAGAACCTGATGCTCAGGACCGACGTCGTCGCCGCGGCGACCCAAGGACAGTTCCATATCTACCCGATCAAGACGATCGACGAAGGGATCGAGATCCTGACGGGGATCCCGGCCGGGGCGCGCGGGGCGGAGGGGACGTTCGAAGAGGGATCGATCAACGACCTCGTCGACAAGGAACTCCAGCGCCTCGCCCGCGCTTCGAAGGGCTTCTTCGAAGAAAAGAAGGATTGATCATTCCAATATCAACAGCCGGGCTCCGGGTCTCCTCGGCCGTGGCGATCTCCTCAATATTCAAAGGGGACACATACTTTGGGGACACGTACCGGAGGGACACCTCCTTTTTCCTTGAGGAGGTGTCCCTCCGGTACGTGTCCCCTTTCAATTGTAGCAGACGATCTCGTTGATCGACCAGTGCCGGGCTTCGTGAGAGGCGGTCAAGGTGATGCGGACGTAGCGGACGGCGACCGGTTCGAGCGGAATGGGGACGACGTATTTTTCGAAGTCCTCGATCGTCGCCGCGGTGACGGCCGGAAAGAAGCCCGCTTTTTCATAAAGCCCGGTCCACGCCGCTCCGTCGGCCGAGCCTTCGACGCGAAAACTCCGGGGGTAATCCAAAGGATTCGTATTAAGAACCAGGACGACCTTTTTCAGCGAAACGGTCTCGCCGAGGTCGAGTTCGAAAAAATCGTCCTTGCCCTGGGGATAGCCGGTCGACCAGCCCGTTTTGGGATCCCCGTCGAAAGCCAACTCCACGAGCTTCGGGTTCAGGCTGGCCCGGGCTTTCCATTTTCTCCTGTCGCCCGTCTCCTTGAGAGGACCTTCTACCATCTTATCCCTTATCCTGAAGATCAGGCGGTAGAGATGATCGCCGCCCGCCTCGGCGACGGGCTCGGCCCGAGAGGAGAGAGCCATGAGACGGGGGACGATCGCCTGCCCCTCGGCCGCCCGATATCCTCCCGTGTGGACCAGAACATGGTCCACCCCCAGGTCGGCCAGAAGATCGAGCGTAGCGTCCGAAGGGAACTGGTCCATCGCTTCACGGACGACCCGATAGCCGGGAGGAGCGTTGCCGCTGTAGCCGTTGACGATGGCCCGGCGATGGTAGAGGGAAAAATAGACGGCGGAAGCCTCTTCGTACTCTTCGCCGTCACGGGCGGGCATGGGGAGTTCGATGATCGCCGCGCCGGGGGAAAGCTTCCCGACGGCGGCATAGATCTCCGGCAGGCGGTCCTTGACCGGCACGGTCACGAGGGGGATGGGAATCGACAGATATTCCAGAATGATGAAAGCTCCGATCGCCGCGGCCGCCCGGTTCCTGGCTCCGGGCGATCTCCAGCGGTTCATGACCTGGAGGGCTCCCCGGCCGGCGAGGACGGAGAGGCCGACCATCATCAGCGCCGCAAAGCGGCTCGGGACCCTGACGTTCTGGAAGCCGGGGATCCGGTCGAACAGAAGGCCGTAGGGACCGGCGATGATCTCCCTCCCCAGACAGCGGATGACCGGCCCGAACGACAGCAGCCAGGCTAGGACGAGCATGAACAGATAAAACTTCTCGGCCGGTCGGGTGGCCTTGAGATAGGCCCCCGCTCCTGCCCGCACCCTCCGGTCCAGGAGCCCTCTCAGGAACAGGGAGAGGAGAAGGAAAGCGAAGGGATTGGCCAGGCGGTGCGCCGAGACCTTGAAAAGGCCCGCCCCGAACTCGAAACCGCCGGTGATTCCGATAATGAGGACAAAGACGAAAAGGACGAGGTTCAGGACATCCCAAACGGCGAAGGCCCTTTTTTTGGGGCGGATCGGCGTCCCGCCGGGAACGGCCTCGTTGCCGGGCCGCTTCCTCAACAGCCAGACGAGCGTCAAGACGATCGCGACGAGCCCGGGAAAGAGCTGCCACTCTTGAGCCCCCAAACTTCCCGTCAGCCGGCCCCAGACGACATTGATCGTCGGCACGGCCAGGTAATGCTGGAGCTCCGCTGAAAAGAACTTCACCTCCCACATCGATCTGACGAAAAGCATCTTCTGATGGACTTTGATGAACGGAAGGAAATACGGCAGCAGGACGGCTCCGGTCAAGGCCAGGAGGATGGCCATGTCCCTCCAGAACCGGACCTTCCGCCAACAGCCCGAACCCAAGGCCAGATAGACGGCCATGAGCCCGGCGAAAATGGTCAAATATTGGCCGTAATAGGCGCAGCTCATGACCTGAAGAACGTAGAAGCCGGCCGCGGCCAAAAGATATTTGAATTTCATCTCCTCGAAATAGCGGTGGATGAACAGCAGGCAGAACGGGATCCAGCCCAGATAGAGGATCTCCAGGTGGCTGATGTGGGCGAAGTGGTAGGGGAAAAAAGCGAAGATCAGAGCGGCCAGGAAGGCGGCGTTCCGCGAGGCCGACAGGTATTTGACGAGAAGATACATGCCCAGCCCGGCGATGAAGAAAGAGAGGAGGAACAGGATGTTATAGGCCAGGACCGGATTCCCGGAGAGAAGCAAAACCGGCGCCCCGAGGAGGGCCAGGGCGGGCAGAGCGTCGCCGTAAAAAAGCGTGCCCCGGTGCGGATAGAATATGTTGGCGTCGGCAAAATCGCCGGTGCCGGCCGCCCGGACATCCCAGGACAGCAACCACATCGTGTAAAGGGGGTCCCTGAGATCGGAGGGGACCTGATCGGTCAGGTGGAAAACGAGCGGGTAGGTCATGGCCAGAGATAAAAAGGCCAGGGCCAGGAGAGCCGGCAGGTCGGATCGGCCTTTGAATATGCCCGTCATCATGATTGATCGAGGATCAGCTCAAGCCCGCCAGTCGTTTGAGCCGGTGGACCTCCTCTTTTTTGAGAAAGCGCCATTGTCCATTGAGCAGGTTCTCCAGCCGGATCCCCGCGAAACTCACCCTCATCAACCGAACGACCTCGTGGCCGACGGATTCGCACATCTGCCGGACCTCGCGCTTGCGGCCCTCGTGGATCTCAACCTGGAGGACGCTCGACTGAGATCGGGACTCCAGGGCTTTGACCTTGGCCGGAGCCGTCCTGCCGCCTTCGATAGGGACGCCCTTCTCGAGCTTGTCGATCTCCTCCCGAGAAACTCTCCCTTCGACGCAAACGATATAGATCTTGGGGATTTCATAGCGGGGATGGGTCAGACGATTCGCCAGCTCGCCGTCGTTCGTCAGGAGGAGAAGCCCCTCGCTGTCCTTGTCGAGCCGGCCGACGGGATTCACGCCGTCCGGAAGCGAGGGAACCAGGTCCTTGATCGTGGCCCGGCCCAAGGGATCGGCGAGGGTCACCAGAAAACCCTTCGGCTTGTTCAGCATCATATAGACGAGCTCGCGGCCCGGCTTGATCTTCCGGCCGTCGACGGCGACCCGGTCGCGCCCGTCGTCGATCTTGTGGCCGAGATCCTCCACGACCCGCCCGTTGACGGCGATGCGGCCCTCCTGGATCATGCTGTCGGCCTCCCGCCGGGAGGCCACTCCCCGCTGAGCCAGGTATTTGTTGAGCCGGATCTCCATCAAAAATGGATGTTGAGCCCGCCGCAGATCGTGAAATTGCCCAAACCGAGACGAATATTCTGGATCTCCACGACGACGTGGTGATACTTGCCTTCGGCCGAGATCGAAATCCTCTTCCCGAGCGAGATCTCCAGCCCCGCGCCGAAGTTGGCCCCGCCTTCCTTGTCCTTATCGATATTCTCGATGTCGGCGGTGTAATAGCCGTAGCCGACCGTCAAAAAAGGATGAAAGATCGCCAGGGAAAAGATGTATTTGAGATTGAGCCCGATGTAGCTGTAGTCGATGATCTTCCCATTCCAGTCAAAGGTCAGGAAATCCCCCATTTCGATGTTGTGTATCGCCTTGAAATAATTCAATTCAAGGGCCAGCATCAGGAACCGGATCCCGCCGCGGAAGCCATAGAGGAAGGTCGTATCGGTGCTGAACTCGACGTTCTCGAAGCTCGGCTTCTGTGCGGAATAGCCGGCGAAACCGCCGATATAGGGCCCGATCTGGGAGAAGGCGTTGACCGCCGTCAGGAATAGGACGAGAAAAATGACAACCGCGCAAATCCGTTTCATTCAGCTCTCCTTTGGAGGGGGATACATCTCGATTTCCCATTGTGTCGCCTTAGCCCCGGATTGTCAAGAATTATACTCGCTCGAAGCGGGCGAACGCTCTCTTGAACCATTTTTTCGCTTTTTCGTACCAATTCCTGTAGAATATTCCGCTTGAACCATGGCCAAGATCAATATCGGCGAATCGTTCTCGATGGCGATGGGGTCCCTCTGGTCCAACAAGCTGAGGACCTTCCTGACCCTTCTGGGGATCGTCATCGGCGTCCTGACCATCATCACCGTCGTGTCCGTCATTCAAGGCCTGAACAACTACGTCTACACGAAGATGTCCTTCTACGGCGCGAACGATTTCTCCGTTTCCAAAATCTCGATGATCGGGGGGACTCTCAAGGACTTTAAGGAACAGCTGAAAAGGAAGGACATCACCCTCGACCTGATGTATCTCCTCCGCGAAAAATGCACGACCTGCGAGCTGATCGGCGCCAGCGCCGGCACCACCCGCACGGCCAAGTTCGGGAGCCAAGAGGTGAAGAATGTCGAGGTCCGGGGCGTCACCTATCTCGATCATATGATCGGCTCCGTGATCGAGCTCGAGCGCGGCCGGCACGTCCAGAAGGAGGACGAGGACCATTCGAGGGACATCTGCGTTATCGGCGCCGACATCGCCGAAAAGCTCTTTCCCTATCTCGATCCGCTGGGCCGACGGCTCAAGGTCGGCAACGCCAATTTCCTCATCATCGGCCTCGGCAAGAAGCAGGGCAAGGTCCTCGGCTTCAGCCAGGACAATTATATCCGCCTCCCCATCACGACGTTCGACAAGATCTACGGCTCGCGGCGCAGTTACAACATCAACATCCACACGGCCGGACTGGAGGAGATGGCCGCGGCCCAAGAAGAGGTCCGGACGATCCTCCGCTCGGCCCGGAAGCTGACATTCAACAAACCTGACGATTTTTCCTTCCGGACGTCGGACACCTTCATCCAGTTCTACAAGACGGCCACGTCCGGCATCTATTTCGCCATGATCGGCATCGCCGCCATCGCCCTGCTCGTCGGCGGTATCGTCGTCATGAACATCATGCTCGTCTCGGTGACCGAGCGGACCAAGGAGATCGGCATCCGGATGGCCATCGGCGCCCGCCGCAAGGACATCCTTTACCAGTTCCTGATCGAGTCGTCGACGATCTCCGGCGTCGGCGGACTGGTCGGCATCGTCCTCGGTTTCCTCCTGGCTAAGATCATCACGGCCGCGACGTCGATGCCCTCGCGGGTCGAGCCGTTCTCCGTCCTGATGGCCATCGTCATGTCCACCTCCCTCGGCCTGTTCTTCGGCATCTACCCGGCCAACAAGGCGGCCAAGCTCAATCCCGTCGAAGCCTTGAGGTCCGAACAATGACCGTGCGCCACGGGATCTTCAAGGAAATCCTGGCCATGGCCTTCGACTCCCTCAAGACGCACAAACTGCGCTCGTTCCTGACCCTGCTCGGGATCATGATCGGGGTCATGACCGTCATCGGCATGGTCTCGATCATCCAGGGGCTGAACAAATCCTTTCTTACAGAGCTCGAGTCCGCCGGTTCGGACTTGATCATGGTCCAGAAATTCGATCCGGTCCGGATGAGCGAGCCGACCGAGGAAGAGCGGAAGCGGAAGGACCTGACCTACGACGACGCGCGGGCCATCGAGAAGGAGGCCCCGATGGTCAAGTCCGTGACGGTCATCATCAACACCAGCCCTTTCGATGACAACACGGTCAAATATCAGAACACCAAGTGCGAGGGCGCGTTCATCATCGGCATGGACCAAAACTATCCATCCGTTTTTTCGATTTATCTTCCAAAGGAGGGCCGGCTCCTTCAGGAGTCCGATGTGACCCATTCGAGCCGGGTGGCCATGCTCGGCTCCGAGACGGCGGAGACGCTCTTTCCCCATACGAGCGCCCTGGGCAAAGAGATCCGCGTCGGCCGCGAGAAATTCACGGTCATCGGCGTCCTCAGCAAGCGGGGCGCGATCTTCGGCCAGAGCCGCGACAATTTAGTCGGCATCCCGGTCACCACGTTGACGAAGTATTTCCTCTATGACAAGACCAGCGTCCAAATTGGGGCCGTGCCGATGGAGCACGGGACCATCCCGGAGACCATCGACCAGATCCGGAACGTGCTCCGAGTCCGCCGGAAGGTGCGGTTCGGCAAGCCCGACGACTTCTCCGTATTCACGATGGATGTCATGCTCGACCTCTACAATCAGATCACGGGCGCGGCCTATATGGTCATGATCGTCATCTCCTCGATCAGCCTTCTCGTCGGCGGGATCGGGGTCATGAACATCATGCTCGTCTCGGCCAAGGAGCGGACGCGGGAGATCGGCATCCGGAAAGCGCTCGGCGCCAAATCGACCGACATCCTGAAGCAGTTCCTGATCGAGGCCATGGTCCTCACCGGGATCGGCGGGATCTTGGGCACGCTCCTCGGTTTCGCGGTGGCTTTCCTGGTCCGCGCCGCGACCCCTCTGCCGGCGACGGTCACGCCCTGGTCCGTCCTGCTGGGGCTCTTCGTCTCGTTCTCGGTCGGTCTCTTCTTCGGGATCTTCCCCGCTCAAAAGGCGTCCAAGTTCGATCCGATCGTCTCCCTCCGCTACGAGTAGAGGTCTCCTCCCAACCCCCCGCTGAAGGCTCGTGCTAGAGGCTTTCCAGAACAGAACCGTTTGAGAAATTCGGTTCGGGCCGTCGGCGGAGTTCTCACTTGGCGATGTAGCCGGCCCGGTGCATGACGCGGTAGCCGCCGTCCTTAATGTTGACTTTCAACTCCCGAAACCGGCCGTCGGCCTTGGTGTCCTTGGGCTTGTAATAGATCAGGTAATAGTTCTCCGAGGCGGCGACCGCCCGCTGGAACGCGGAGGCGGCATTGGCCGAGCTGTCCGAGATCCCGCCCGTCGCGTTGGCGATCTCCTTGAAGGCGGAGAAGATGTCTTCGGATTGTTCGGCCATTTCCAGTCCTGAACGGTTCTGGCTGGTTATGGCCACGTCGCTGGCCGGGGTCTTGGTCACGTAAAGGAAATGGATGACGATCGAGGAGTCGGCGTAAGCCTTCTTGACGGCCTCCAGATTGAAGCGCACTTCGCGGGTGAAGAACTGGAAATTTTCCATGAGCTTGAAGGTCAACGCGGTATCGCTCTGGTTGACCGTCATCATCTGCATCAGGACCTTGGGATTGAACTTGGGGATGAGCTCCTTCTGGTAGAAGAGATAGACGTATTTCTGTCCGGGGGTCGATTTAAGGAACTCGCCGAACTGCAGGAGGCTGGCCTCATCGACCCATCTCAGGCTCTCCAGCTTGGACAGATACATCGAATACAGCTCGAGTTTTTCCTCCAGCGCGGAGTCGTTCAACAGGGCCGCTTCCATGTCCCGGATCGTGCCCAGATATTCCGAGCTCCCGAAGAGGATGTCCCGCCGCAGTTTCGCCCGCAACTGGTCCTTCAGCTTTTCCCGGGGGATGTTCATGGCGTCCGGCCGCATGTGATAGCGGGCTTGCGGTGTGATGACGATCAGGGAATCGCCCAGGAGAAAGACCTCGTCGAAGAACCGATCGAGCGTCTGATCGAGCTCGGACAGGTATTCCGACAAATCGAAGAACAGGACGAACTGCCGGCTGACCTGAGGCGCCACGCCCGTCTTACCTTCTTTTCGTTGGATGTCCGTCTTCTTGACGAGGTAGACGGCTTCAATCGTCTGGGGCACGCCGTTCTCCAGGACCTCGAAATCCTTGAGCGTCAAATGATCGATGAAGGTATCGCCCTTGAAAACCCGGACGGGGATCTCGATGTTGATGACGGAGACGACGTGCTGGAAATCCTGGGCGAACAAGGCCGAGATGAGGATCCCCGCCGCGATAAACGGAAACGCTTTCTTCATCTGAACTTATGCTCTTATCAAGCTTCGGGATATTTTACTCAAGTTCCGCCGCGATTGCCACAGGATCGCAGGCGGAGGCCTCACTCGAGATTTTTTCGCATCGCCTCGGCCGCCAGCGTGAGAGCCGCGGCAAGGTCGGAGTCGCGATCGCCGGCGATCTCGACGAGCGACGGCCCTCCGCCGCCGCGGCCGTTGATCGCGGGAGAGACGAGCGGGACGAGGTGCCGCATGTCCAGCTTGAGCGTTTCGGAACAAGCCAGGATCAGGTGGCTTCTCGTTTCCGTTCTGGTCCCGAACAGGACGACAAAGGGGCCCCGCCGAATGATATGGAGGGCCAGGAACCGCGCTCCTTCGGGAGACTTATCGGCGAACACCTCCCGGATGATCTTCCCTTCGGCTCGTTGCATGAAACCTTGGGCTTCGAACAGAGCCAGCGCTTCCTCGTTCTTCTTCGCTTGTTTCTTGACGGCCTTGAGCTCCTCGGACAGCCTCGCCACCGCGGCGGCGACGTCAGCTTCCTTGACGTTGAACTGACCGACCATCTGCCGGACGAGCCGGTTCTTCATGGCGTAATCCCGGAGCGCCCGGCCGCCGCAGACGAATTCGAAGCGGAGATTACCCCGGATCCGTTCCCCTTTAGTGATCTTGATCAGGCCGATCTCGCCTGTCCGCCGACAGTGCGTCCCCCCGCAGGCCGAGTAATCGAACGCGTCCGCTTCGACGACGCGGATGAGCCCCGATACCTTGGGCGGCCGCCGCAGGGGGATCTCTCCGATCTTTTCCTCCGGCACGAAATACGTCTTGATCTCGCGGTTCTCGAAGACGACCTCGTTGGCCCGGCGCTCGACCCGGGCGATGGACTCCTCGTCCGCGTCGGCGATGCCGATCTCCAGGGTCGAGACATCCGGCCCGAGATGGAAGGATCTCGTTTCGCCGCGTAACAGCTCGAAGAAGGCCTGGGAGAGGATGTGCTGGCCGGAGTGCTGCTGCATGTGATCGAAGCGCGCGGTCCGATCGACCTCCCCCTTGACCCGGGAAGCCGGGACCTCCGCGGCCAGGACGTGAACGATCCGCTCGCCGTCTTCGACGACCTTGAGGACCTCGACGCCGTCGATCGAACCCTTGTCCCAAGGCTGGCCGCCGGACTCCGGATAGAAGCAGGTCCGGTCGAGGACGACGGCGGGATGACCCTCCACGACCCTCCGTTCCACGACATCGGCCTCGAAGTCCATGGCATTGGCATCCTCGAAATACAACCTCCGAGTTCCGAGCCGTTCATGATCCATTTCGGTCACCTCTGTCTTCAAAAGACGGGGACATCGACTTAGAAAACGGGTACACGGACCGAATTAAGAAATTCGGTACATGTACCCCTCTAATTAAGAAATTCGGTATATGTACCCATTTATTCAATGCTCCCATATCTTTCACAGAATCCTAAAAAGGATCAACGCCGCGAGGGCCGCCGCAAAAATGACGGCCACCGGCCCGATCAAGATCTTGTAGACGTCGCGCAGCTCGGCCTTGAAATAATCCGCTGTCAGGGCCAGGCACAGGTGCGCGGGGGACAGCAGGATCCCGCAGAAGCCGCTGACGTAGGCGAACATCAGCAGGACCATGTCCGGCTGGCCCTTGCCGACGATCGGCAGAAGGAGAGGAAAAGAGATGGCCACGAAAGCCTGGTTGACGCCGGTCAGCAGCCCGACGAAAAACGGGGCCGCAAAAAGAAGGATATACCCCGAGAGACCGTGGGGAGGGATGACGCGCACGACCGAATCCAGCGCTCCCGACGATTCCAGGATTCTTTTGAAGACCATGACCGCCGCGGTCAGGAGGATGATTTTGGGCGAAACGCTGTGGAGGATGATCGGCCAGCGCTCTTTGAGGGTCATCCGCGTAAAAACTTGGGTCAGGGCGCTGGAGATCGCCAGGGCGAGGAGCATGTTCAACCTGAAACCAAAGATGAGGATGATCGTCAGACCGATCGGCCAGATGCTCCAAAAGACCTTGGCCACATCCTTCCAGCTCCGGCTGTTGTTCTGCTCCGCCGGGAGATAAGGGACGTTCCGTAAGAGGACGACCATCCCCGTCGCCGCGGCCAGGACCGTGAAGGGGAACTGGGTCAGACAGATCTTCTTGATCGGGATCTGCAGAATGGCCGCCGCGAGGATCAGGTTGATGTAGAGCGGCCAGCTGTATTCCCAGATATGGCGGAACCAGTAATTGAAAAATGTCTTCCAGGCCGCGGTCAGTTTCCAACGGCGGGCCGCTTCCTCGACGATCGGAGCGCCCATCATCGCCCCCGCCGTCATGGGCAGAAGCCCGATAAAGGCGGAGGGGATGGCCAGGATCAGCCGCGGGTCATGGACGAGGTTCTTCAGGGCTTCGACCATTCTCCGGAAATGGCCGCGATCCTGGAGAAAATGACCCAAATAAAGGACGAGGATGAGGATGCCGATCAGGCTCAGCGTCTCGCTGTCGATCAAGGCGCTGCCGACGTTGCGGAGAAATTCCTTGAGCGGAAGCCCGAACAAGATCGCCGTCAGGGCCGAATCGAGGAAGAGGACGAGACCCAGGTCCCATTTTTTCCGGATGAGAAAAAGGAGAACGAGGATGACGGCGAAGATCTTGAGGAGAATGATCATATACTTAAACCTGTTTCAACACCCGGTCCGTGATCTTGAAGTGTCTCTTGACGGTCTTGTCGAGGACCTCGATGCCGTGTTTTTTTATGAGCGCCGCGGCGGCCTGCTCGACCTGCGGCCCGGCCCCTTTAGGCAGGTCCAAGCCCCAGTCTTTCCCCAAGAAATGGAGCCGTTTCAGGAATTCCGCCCGGGCCAGGATGGAGGCCGCGGCCACGGCCGGATCGGACTCCCCTTTTGTCCGCTGGACGAGCTCGATCGTCCGGCCCTGCTTCAGCAGGGCGTTGAGAACGAAGCGTTCGTCCCCGAACTGATCGGTGACGACTTTAGAGCAAGGCACCTCGTTCAGGATGTTCTCGATGGCCCGGGCATGCCCCCAGGCCAGCAGCTTGTTGAGGTTGCGCATCTTGGCGTAGAGCTCGTTGTATTTCTCCGGGCCGATGACGACGACCGCGTGCGTATAGCCGGCCTTTAAAATCTCGGCGATCTGGCGGCAGCGGTTGTCAGAAAGGACCTTGCTGTCCCGGACGCCGAATTCGCGAAGCACGTCCTCTTGACCGTCCGGCAGGAAGAACCCGGCGATGACCAGCGGGCCGAAATAATCGCCCTTGCCGGATTCGTCGGTCCCGATGTGTCCCGGCGTCGGGGGAAAAAGCACGGATTGCCGCATGGAAGGTTCCGTTGTCCGATGAACATTGCCCATCAAGAGGGCGGTTTTTTCCTTAGGTATTTGTCGATCTCCATCGCCGCGATCCGGCCGTCGCCCATAGCCAAGATGACCGTGGCGCCGCCCCGGATGATGTCGCCGCCGGCATAGACGCCCTCGAGGTTCGTGGCCATCGTCTTCCAGTCGACGTCGATGTTGCCCCATTTGCCCATCTTGAGGCCGGGGGTCGTCTGGGGGATGAGCGGATTGGGGCTCTGGCCGATGGCCACCACGACCAGGTCGACCTCGGTGATGAACTCCGAACCGGGCACGGGAACGGGTTTGCGCCGCCCCGAGGAGTCGGGCTCGCCGAGCTCCATCCGAAGACACTCCATGGCCCTGAGCCGACCCTGGTCGTCGCCCATGTAGCGGATGGGCGTCGTCAGGAAATGGAACTCGATCCCTTCCTCTTCGGCATGATGGATCTCCTCGGTCCGGGCCGGCATCTCGTGGCGGGAGCGGCGGTAGATGATGATGGAGCGGTCCGCGCCGAGGCGCTTGGACGTTCGCACCGAGTCCATGGCCACGTTGCCGCCGCCGATGACGGCCGCGCACTTGGAGGGGAAGACGGGCGTGTCGTAGTTGGGAAAATCGTAGGCCTTCATCAGGTTGACGCGGGTCAGGTACTCGTTGGCCGAGTAGACGCCGACGAGGTTCTCGCCGGGGATCTTCATGAAGTTCGGCAGGCCGGCGCCCGAGCCGATGAAGAAGACCTCGTAGCCCTCCTGCCGCAGGTCATCGATCGTCGCGGTTTTGCCGACGACGAAACTCGTTTTGATCTCGACGCCGAGCTTCCGCAGGTAATCGACTTCGGCTTTGAGGATGGCCTTGGGCAGACGGAATTCCGGAATGCCGTAGACCAACACGCCGCCGGAGATGTGGAGCGCTTCGAAGATCGTCACCCGATGGCCCAGCTTGGCCAGGTCCCCGGCCACGGTCAGGCCGGCCGGGCCGGCGCCGATGATGGCCGCTTTACGCCCGGTCGAGGGCGGGAGCGGGGGGATAACGATGTTTCCGGTCCCCCGCTCGAAGTCGGCGGCGAACCGCTCCAGATTTCCGATGGCCACGGGGACGCCCGTCGATTTCTTGACGGTGCAGATCTCCTCGCACTGCGTTTCCTGGGGGCAGACACGGCCGCAGATGGCCGGCAGGGAGTTCGTCTCCTTGAGCTTCCAGGCCGCCTCGAGGAACTTGCCCTGTTCGATGAGCTTGACGAAGCTCGGGATGTCGATGCCGACCGGACAGCCGGCCACGCACTGCGGGTTGGCGCAGTCCCAGCAGCGGCGGGCTTCGGCCATGGCCGCCTCGGCATCGAGCCCCTGGTTCACTTCCCCGAAATCGCGGTTGCGGACCTCGGGCGGCCGTTCAGGCATCTTCTGGCGGCCGAGCTTCATCCGTTCCTTGAGCGGGATGGCTTTGCGGAGCTCCTTGCGTCCGTCCTTGTCGAACTCCGCTTTGAGCACCGCTTTCTGCTCGGGCGTGATGTCTTTTTTCTCTTCGGCCATGGCTCTTCCGTCTCTCTATCTCACGGAAAGTTCGTCCGCTCCCAATAGCACAGCGACCGGATCTCGTCGTCGAAATAGGATTTCCGCCGCTTGAACAGCTCGTCCCAATCGAGCTGGTGGCCGTCGAAGTCCGGCCCGTCCACGCAGGCAAATTTCGTCTGGCCGCCGGCCGTGCAGCGGCAGGCGCCGCACATGCCCGTGCCGTCGACCATGACCGGGTTGAGGCTGACGATCGTCTTGATCCCCAGCGGCTTGGTGGCCTCGGAACACCGGTACATGAGATATGTACAGCCGATGGCCACGACCCGGTCGATCTTGGTCTCCGCCCGAGCCACCTCTTCGATCTTGGCCGGAACGTAGTCCTTCGACTCCAGGGCGAAGTCGCGGGCGGAGATGAACACCCGGTCGCTGACGGCCTTCAGCTTGTCCTCCCAGTAGAGGAGGTAGTTGGCCTTGACGTCGATGATCGTCAAGACCCGGTTGCCGGCTTTTTTCAAGGCTCGGGCGAGAGGGTAGATGGCGCCGATCCCAAAACAGCCGGCGGCCAGGAGCACGGTCCCGAAGTTCTCGATCTCCGACGGCTTCCCTAACGGCCCGACGTAAACAGGGACCTCGTCGCCGGGCTTGAGGAGGGACAGTTTGTGCGTCGACGTCCCGACGAGGAGGAAGACCGAGGTCACCGATCCTTTTTCAGGGTCCCAGTCGGCGATGGACAGGGGGATGCGCTCGCCGCGCTCGTCGGGCATGATGATGACGAACTGGCCCGGCCGGCTTTTTTTCGCCACCTCCGGCGCGTGGACCTCGATCAGGTGCAGGTTGGGCACAAGGCGCCGGCGGTCCAGGATCTTGGCCATTATTTGTGTCCTCGGATGATATTCAGGGTTTTGATGTCTCGGCTCATGGCCAGGCCTTTGTATCTGTCGGGGTCGTGCTCGCAGGGCGCGGCTTCCTCTGCCGCCCCGAGCGGCCGCACGGCGAACGCCCGGCCGTCCTTGACCGGCTCATGGACGAAAGCGGCCGGCTTTTTCGGCGTGCGGCCCAGGCCGCGGAAGGCGGGGACGGTCTTGACCATGGCCTCGAAAACTTCCGCATGGGTCTCAAACTCGAAGCCGGGCAGGCCCATCGTCTTGGCCAGGTCTCCGACGATCCGCCAGCCGGGCTTCGCTTCGCCGCACGGAGCGATGGCCGGATCGAAGCTCTGCAGGCGACCTTCCGTGTTCACGAACGTGCCCTCGCTCTCGACGAACGTCGTCGCCGGCAGGACCACATCGGCGAATTCGCACATGTCGTTGAGGAAGCTGTCCTGGACGACCACGAATTCGGCCGGAGACGTCTCGACCTTCGGCAGAGGACCGCAACAATAGAGCGCTTTGTATCCGCCGGCCAGGATCGACCGGCTGATCTCATCGGCCGAAGGCGCCTCGCCGCGGAAGGCGTTGGCGATCTCGAGGGCCCCCCGGACGTTGCTTTCGACGCCGAGCGGAATGAACAGGGCCTGATTTTGAACGGACAGGTTCCACAGGGCGGCGATGTTCGCTTTGCCGCCGGCGCCTTCGGCGAACTCCGCGTTGAAAAGAAACGCCGCCGGCCGGAGCTTCTCCAGAAGCTGGGCCAGGCGATGGAGCTTTTCCTCCGGCAGTCCCGAGGAGGCGACAGCTTCGGATATCTTGAATTCCTGGAGATGTTTCTTGAACTCGGCCTCGCCCTTGAGCTCCGGTCCGTTCTGAAGCTGGCCGTTGCCCGCAAGGATCTTGGACAGGCCGGTCAAGAGATCGCTCTCTTTCCCTCCCGAGACCTTGAGCCAAGCCGAGGCGCAGCGGATGGCGGGCGATTCCTTCCTCCCGACGATGATGAGCCTAGCTCCGCTCTTGACGGCTTGATGGATCTCGAGCCCGACCATCGGCGGACAGTTGCCGAAGAGAAGGATGACCCGGGACTTGGATATGTCGGAGATCCGATAGTTCAACGGCGCAGTGAAACCCTGTTCCGCGGCTGTTTCCAGAAGTCGAGCCTGCGCCGAAAAAGCCTCCGGGCCCGCGACGTTGGTCGTCTTGAGCCCTTCGCGGGCGAACTTTTGGAGAGCAAACAAGTCCTCGCAGGGATCCTGGACCGACCCGAAAACAGCGATATTCCGCGGCGCACAAGCGGCGAGCCCCTGGGCGACGACGCGAAGAGCCTCGTCCCAACCGGTCTCCTCAAGCCGGCCGTCCTTGCGGACCAGCGGTCTGAGGACCCGCCGGGGATGATAGACCGCTTCCCTGACCAGAAAGCGGCCCCGGACGCAGGCCTGTCCCTGGTTGACCGGACCGCAATCAGCGGGAACCGATGCCTGGATCCGGCCCTGCCTCACGTGCATCGTCAGCTCGCAGCCTTGGCTGCAGAAGCCGCAGATCAGGGCCTTTTTTTCATCGGGAAGAGGCTCATACTTGACGCCCTTCTCGGTCAGGGCCCCGGTCGGACAGACGTCGACGCAGGCCCCGCAGAACTGGCAGCCGGAATCGAGAAGAGGGCGGTCGAGGGCGGTTCCGATGACGGTCCGGGAGCCGCGGTTGACGAAAGCCAGGGTCGAAGCGCCGCGCACTTCGTGACAGATGCGGACGCACCGGCCGCAGAGGATGCACAGGTTATCGTTGCGCTCGAAGAACGGGTCCCGGCGATGGATCTCCTGATCGCGATACAGCGCCGGAAAATGAAGGTTGTCCGGCTTCAAGTGCTCGACCACGGCCTGCAGGTCGCAGCGGCCGTTGTTCGGGCACAGGACGCAGCCCGTCACCTCGCCGACCTTGCGGATCGTGGATTTGTGGTCCTCGCAGGTCTCTTTCTCCCGGCAGATGAGGCAGGCGCTGGGATGTTCGGAGAGGATGAGATCGAGAATTTGCAAGCGCATCTTCTGGAGAGAGGGCGAGTTCGTGACGACCTCCATGCCGTCCTCGACGAATGTCCCGCAGGATGGGACTACGCCCCGGCGCCCTCGGACCTCGACGATACAGAGGCGACAGCCGCTGAAGGGGACGAGGCGGGGATGGTCGCAGAGCGAGGGTATATAGAGGCCGTTCGCGCGGGCGGCGTCGAGGACGGACATCCGGCTTTCGACGTCGACGGTCAGGTGATCGATGGTGATCTTCATGGGGCGATCCGTTCCCTGCTCGTGCCCGTCAGCCGGGAGACGGCCCGGACCTTCACCGGGCAGACGTCGTAACAGGCGCCGCATTTGACGCAGAGAGCCTGGTCGACGACATGGAGCTTCTTGCGCTCGCCGCTGATGGCGGCTACCGGACAGCTCTGTTTGCACAGGAGACAGCCGATGCACTTGTCGGGTTCGATGTAATAGGCCACCAGGTCTTTGCAGACGCGGGCGTGACAGCTCTTGTCGACGATGTGGGCTTCGTATTCGTGGCGGAAATAGCGGAGCGTGGTCAGGACGGGATTGGGGGCGGTCTGGCCCAGGCCGCAGAGTGAGGCCGCTTTGACCGTGTCGGCCAGGTCCTCGAGCCGGACGATGTCTTGGGGTTCCCCTTTCCCCTGGGTGATGCGCGTCAGGAGATCGAACATCTGCCGGGTTCCGACGCGGCAGGGAACGCACTTGCCGCACGACTCCTCCTGGGTGAAACCGAGAAAATAGCGGGCTATGTCGACCATGCAGGTGTCCTCGTCCATGATGATCATCCCGCCCGATCCCATGATCGCGCCGGCCTGGACGAGCGAATCGTAATCGATGGGCAGGTCGATCTTTTCGGCCGGGATGCACCCGCCCGAGGGACCGCCGGTCTGTACGGCCTTCAGCGTCTTCTTGTCCTTGAGGCCGCCCCCGACATCGTAGATGATCTCGCGAAGGGTGATGCCCATGGGCACTTCGACGAGCCCCGTGTTGTTGATCTTCCCGACCAAAGAAAAGATCTTGGTCCCTTTGCTTTTCTCCGTCCCGATCTTGGCGTACCACTCGGCGCCTTTATCGACGATGACGGGCACGTTCGCCCAGGTCTCGACGTTGTTGATGTTGGTCGGTTTCCCCCACAGGCCCTCCTGGGCCGGGAACGGCGGGCGCTGCCGGGGGAAAGCGCGCCGTCCTTCGATCGAGGCCATGAGCGAGGTCTCTTCGCCCGAGACGAACGCCCCGGCGCCCTGGACGATTTGGATGTCGAAATGGAACTCGGACCCCAGGATGGACGGCCCGAGCAGTCCATGTTTCCGGGCCTGGTCCAGAGCCCGGGTGACGTGCTTGACGGCCAGGGGGTATTCCATGCGGACGTAGATGAACCCTTCCGACGCGCCGATGGCGTAGGCGCCGATGAGCATGCCTTCGATGACGCTGTGGGGGTTTCCTTCGAGCAGACTGCGGTCCATATAGGCGCCGGGGTCGCCTTCGTCGGCGTTGCAAATGACGTATTTGGGGTGGCCCGGCGCCTCCCGGCACAGCTCCCACTTCCGGCCCGTGGCGAAGCCCGCGCCGCCCCGGCCCCGCAGTCCGGACGTTTTGATCTCATCGATCACGCCTTGGGAGGTCATATCGAAGAGCGCTTTGCCAAGCGCCTTGTAGCCGTCGAGGGCGATATAGTCCTCGATCTTCTCCGGCTCGATATGGAAATTGTTCTCGGTCAGCAGCCGCATCTGTTTCTGGTAGAAGGGGATCTCTTTCTGGCGGCTGAAGCGATGTCCGGAGGCCGGATCGACATAGGTCAGCGAGGAAATGATTTTGTCGTTGAGGATGGTTTCCTCGATGATCGCGGGGACATCCTTGGGCAAAAGCTTCTTGTAAAAGGTGCCCTGGGGATAAATGACGATGCTCGGTTCCATCTCGCAGAAGCCATGACAGCCCGTGACCTCGATCCCGACCGTGTCGGCGAGTCCCCGCCGGTCGATCTCCCGGCGCAGAGCTTCGAGGACCTGGAGCGAGCCGCTGGCCTGGCCGCAGGTCCCCGACGTCACCACGATCGTTTTTTTGCGCGCCGGCCGCTCCTCGAGGATCTTGGCCCGCCAAGCGTCCAGGTGATCGGGGTGGGTCAGGATCCTCATGAGGGGTTGCCTGCCGAGCGAAATTTGTCCAGGATGGAATCGACCATCTTCTGCGTGACCAGGGAATGGTATTCGCCGTTGACGACGACGACCGGGCCGATGGCGCAGCAGCCGAGGCAGTTGACCGTCTCCAGGGTGAACTTCCGGTCCGCCGTCGTCCGGCCGGCCTTGATGCCGAGCTTGCGCTCGAACTCTTCGACGATTCTCACGCCTCCGCGCACGTGGCAGGCCGTGCCCAGGCAGACCGTCACGACGTGCTCGCCCTTGGGCTCGAGGGTGAAGGCCTTGTAGAACGTAAGCACCCCGAAGACCTCGTTCGAAGAAATGCGGAGGTGTTTGGCGATCGACCCGATCGAATCCGGAGGGATATGACCGAACTCGGCCCGGATCCGGTGAAGGATATGGATGAGGTCCTTCTGCGCCGGTTGGGCCTCCTTAAGGATGTCCTCGACGGTCATTTTTTTGTTGTTCTATATGATATGAAAGGAAAGGGATATTATCAAACTCACCGCCGAAAAACAACTTCTCCATCGACCAAGGTCAGGACCACTTTCGCCTCCCGGATCTCCGCCGGTTTGATCTCGAAGAGGTTCCGGTCGAGGACGACGAGATCGGCCCGTTTTCCGGCCGAGATCGAGCCTTTGAGAGACTCGGCGAATTCGGCGAAGGCGCCGTTGATCGTGAACCCCTTGATCGCTTCCTCCAAAGAGATCTTCTGTTCCGGGACCCAGCCTTCGGGATTCTTGTCGTCGAGCGTCCGGCGCGTGACGGCGGCGTAGATCCCCAGGATCGGGTCCATCGGGGCCACCGGCCAGTCCGAGCCGCAGGCGAGCGTCACACCGTTGTCCAAGAACGATTTGAAAGGATAGGTCCAACGGACCCGCTCGGCGCCGATCTTCGACTCCGCCCAGCGGCCGTCGTCGATGAGATGGTACGGCTGGACCGAGGCGATGACGCCGAGCTTGGCGAAGCGGGCGATATCGGCGGGCCGGAGATGCTGGGCGTGCTCGATCCGGAACCGCCGGTCGCGCGCCCCGTTCCGGGCTTCGACCGCTTCGAACATATCCAGGATGATCGCGTTGGCCCGGTCGCCGATGGCATGAACGGCGACCTGCAGCCCGCCCGCGTCCGCGGCGAGCAGGCGCTTTTCCAAAGCGCCCTTCGGGAACATCTGTCCGTGCAGAAGGCCGCTCGTCTTCGGATCGTCCGCGTAAGGCGCGAAGAAAAAAGCGGTCGCCGAACCGAGCGACCCGTCGGCGAACCCCTTCAGGCCGCCAAATCTCAGCCGGTCGCCGCCGAACGGCGTTTTAAGCTTCAGACCGAGGGCCAGATCCGCCGAGGTGATCGGGATGTAAAACGTGATCCTCGTCGTCAACTTGCGGTTCTTGAGCAGGTCCTGATAGATGCCGAACCCCACTTCGCCGGAAACGTCATGGACGGATGTGACGCCCTTTTCCGCGGCGTATTTCAGAGCCGCTTCTACGGCCCTCGTGTTCTGTTCGAGGGACGGGGCCGGGATCTTGTCGTAGACCAGGTCCATGGCCGCGTCCTTCAAGATGCCGGTCGGCTCGCCCGTGGCGGGGTCCTTGACGATCTCGCCACCGGCCGGGACGGGCGTGGCCTTCGTGACCCCGGCCAGTTTCAAGGCCAGGCTGTTGGCCAGGATCATGTGCTCGTCGAGCCGGTTGACGCAGACGGGATGGTCGGGAGTGACGGCGTCGATCCACTCCTTGCGCGGAAGCTCGACCGGATCGAACTGGGTGTGGTCCCAGTCGCCGTTGAGGATCCACTCCCCTTGCCGAAGGCTCTTGGCCTTCGCCGCGATGCGCGCCGTGAATTCAGCCTTGGTTTTCGCCTCGCGGAGCTGGATGTTCATCAACGAATATCCGCCGTTCACGAAATGGACGTGGCTGTCGATGAAGCCGGGCAGGACCAAGGCGTTCTTGAGATCGATCGTCTCGGTTTCCCGGCCAGCCAGTCTTTTGATCTCGGCCGTCGTCCCCACGGCCGCGATCCGGCCGTCGCGGACGGCGACGGCTTCGGCCCACGGTCGAGCGGGATCGACCGTCCAGATCCTGCCCTTGATCAAAACCTTATCGGCCATCGAAACTCCTCCTCCCCCGCAAGCGCTCAAGGCGACGGCCGCCGAAACGGCGAGCGAGAGCAAAGCCGGACGGTTTCTCATCATGCCCTCCGATCATAGCTCGATCCGATCGAAATCCCGGGAAACGATCATGCCGGAATCCTTTATAGTGAATTCGCTGTTGAAAATCAAATCCACGTTGACAGGGAGGTCCACTTCGGCTAAAAAGTGCTTATGAAAAACGCAGAGCTCCAAGTTTCTTCGCCAGGGCGCATGTGCCTTTTCGGCGAGCATCAGGATTACTTCGGACTGGCCATCATCGCCGGGGCCATCGATCTGCGGATCACGATCGGCGGAAAGCGCCGGGCCGATCAGATGTTCGTCATCGACCTTCCGGACATGGGCACGAAGGAGGAATTCTCCTTCGCCCAAGAGATCCCCTATGATCAGAAGCGGGACTATCTCAAGAGCGCGGTCAATATCCATCGCCGGGCGAAGCTGCCGATGACCGGCTGGGACTGCGAAGTGCGGGGGACGATCCCGATCAACGCCGGCACGTCCAGTTCCTCGGCCCTGGTCGTGGCCTGGAACAAATTTCTCCTTGAAGCCGCCGGCGACCCGCGCGCGCTCCGGCCCCGCGACATCGCCGAGCTCGGATACCTGACCGAGGTGGCGGAGTTCAAGGAGCCGGGCGGAAAGATGGACCACTACGCGTCCGCCCTGGGCGGCGTCGTCTGGATCCGCTTCGACGAGCCCATGAAGCTCGACCAGCTCGAAAATCCGCTGGGGACGTTCGTCCTGGCCGACTCGCTCCAAAAGAAGGACACCACGGGAACCCTGGGCTTCATCAAGAGCCATGTCCTCGAAGGCGCGGCCCGGGTGGCGAAGACGGTCCCCGGATTCGGCCTGAAGAGCCCCCTCACGGACAAGGTCCTGGCCGAGATCGACGAGCTGCCGACCGATCAGCGGAGACTGCTCAAGGGGACGCTCATGACCCGGGATCTGACCAAGGAAGGCGCCGCTCTGTTCCAGGCCAAGCCGTTCGATCACAAGAGGTTCGGGGCGCTGTTGACCGCCCAGCATGCTGTCCTCCGCGACCATCTCCAGATCTCGACGGAGAAGATCGAACGGATGATCGCCAAGGCCCTTGACGCCGGCGCGTTTGGTGCTAAAATAAACGGCTCGGGCGGGGGCGGGTGCATGTTCGCCTACGCCCCGAACGCTCCCGAAAAGGTCGCCGCGGCCATCGCCGAAGCGGGCGGCCGGCCGTTCATCGTCCATATCGCCGAAGGCGTGAAACGGGACGTATAGTTTGGAGGATTTTTGATGCTTGACGCGACGAGAATCCGAAAAGGGATGATCATAAAAAGGGAGGACGGCCAGCTCTGGCGCGTCGTCGAGATGCAGCTCGTCACCCCCGGCCGATGGAAGGCCATGGTCCAAACGAAGCTCCGCAGCCTGAAGGACAACACGGTCACGGATTACCGCTTCCGGTCGGAAGAGCGGGTCGAGCAGGCCTTCATCGACGAGACGCCCATGGAATTCCTTTATCAGAGCGGCGACGATTATTTCTTCATGAACCCGTCGACCTTCGACCAGGTCACGCTGACGGCCGAGGTCATCGGCGACGCCGTCAAGCACCTCGTGCCGAACGTCGTTTACAGCGTCGAATCGTCTGAAGGCAAGCCGGTGAGCGTCGTGCCTCCGATCACCATCCAATTGAAGGTCACCCACACCGAACCGTTCATGAAAGGGGCCACGGCCTCCGCCTCCTTTAAGCCCGCCACCCTCGAGAACGGCCTGACGGTCATGGTCCCGCCCTTCATCAAAGAAGGGGACGTCCTGAAGATCGACACCCGGGACGACTCCTACCTGGAACGGGTGTAAGGAACAGGTGAAGATAAATAAAGGGGACGGTTCTCTTTTTCAAGAAAAGAGAACCGTCCCCTTTTTTCTTCCTTTTTAAAATGCCTGCTTGATCGTAGCGGTATTGCCGGCGGCGTCTTTGACCAGGATCGTGATCATCTTGTCCGACGTCCCCGCCAGGGCGATTTTGAACTTGAAGCTTTCCTGCTTCGAATCGCAGATTCCGTCCTCGGGAAAGACGACGCGCCAGTCATCGGGCCGGACGAGATAGCGCACGTCCTTGATGGGCGAGAAGGCGTCCTCGGCCAGGAAACTCACGTTGAGTTGCGTGCCGTCCCTAACGGCCAGGACGTTTTTAACCTGCGGGGGAGAATTGTCAATGACCAGGGCTTGACTGATCTTTTCCGCGGTTTTTTCGAGCGCCGGGGGGTTCGAGGGCAGATCCGAAGCGGTCACCTTGAGGAAATAAACCCCGTCGGGGAAATTCGTCGTGGCTAACGTAAACAGGGTTTCGGCCCAACCGTCCTCGAGCACCCGCCAATCCTTCTCCCCTTCCTGCCGGAGAGATATCGTATATAAAAGAGAATCGCCGTTCTCGTCCTCGGTGTCCCATTGGATCGTTTGATAACCTTTCCTCTCGACTTTTTTAGGCATCGCGAAGCGAAGTCCGTCGTCTTTCTTCGCGGCCGCGTCGGGAGCTCTCTTCTCCAAGCCCTGGATAATCTCTTCCTGATCGGGCATCTTTAAGAAGACCTCGTTCGGGGTCAGAGCTTCGAGACGGGAAAAAACCGGGGCGACGTTCGTCTGGAGATAGAAGAGAACCGCCTTCGACAGCACGGGCGACTGCTTTCCTGAGATGGCCTTGAATAGCGCCCGGAACTGCAGATAGCGGGCTTTCGGGCTCAGGATCTGCTCCCCTTCCCTTTTTTGATAGGGGGGCGACCAATCACTCCAGCTCGGGCCGGGTTCGTACGAGTTGCCGCTCCGCGTCTGGAATTGAACCAGCGCGCCTTCGGGCAGGTCAACGTCCCAGCTCATCTTCCCCCAAGTGGAGAGGATTCTCGCGTCCAGGACCGGACTGATGTACTCCCCGCTCAAGCGCTGCTCCGGATAAATGACGCTGAGTTGGACCGGATTGTTGGAGAGGAGATAGGTTCTCACTCCGACTGGCAAGAGGTCGAAGATCTGTTCGGAGTTCTTTTGCAGGACGAGCGTGGCCTTTTCATCCTTGTCCAGGGCGACCAGGCGGCCTTTTGGACCCGTCCCGAAATAGATCCGCTTCTCCGGCTCGTTCCAAAAGAGGCTGTAGATCATTTCGTCGGAGGACGACCACAGGCGCGTCGCGACTCCGTTCGGAGCGATCCTGTAGAGTGCGCCCGGTTCTTTCAAGGATGAAGCGACCGCGGGCGCGGGTTTCCCGGGAGCGCGCGCGGCCTGGACCGCCTGCGTCGCCGGCGCCGCGGCCGTGGCCGAGATGGAGATCATCACTTCCGCGTCGCGACCCGCCGCGGGAACCAAAAGGTCCTCTTTCTTCCCCCGGCTCGTCGTTCCGCCGGCCGCCGCGTAGATGTTTCCGTCAAGATCGAAGGCCAGGCTGCGGACCTCTTCATAGGGAGATTCGAAGATGACCGCCGCTTTTCCTCCCTTGGCGATCCGGTAGACGAGGCCGTTCCCGCCGCTTCCGGCGATGATGTCCCCGGTCTTGTCCAGCTTCAGGCAGAGAATATGGTTCTCCTGGGCCTTGAAGGTCATCCGCCCTTCGCCCTGGGGATTGACCTCGTAGATGCCGCCGCTTTCCCCGACGGCCGCGAGCAGATTACCGTCCTCTAAAAAATGAAGGTCCCAAATGTATTTTTCGCTCGGGTCGAAAAAGTCCGCGCTCTTGCTCTGGGCCGTGATCTTGTAGATCTTTCCGTTAGGCGACGTCCCCGCGTAGAGGACGCCTTTCTTGTCCATGGCCAGGGAGGTCACATCCATCTCGGAGGTCTGGGCGTAAAGCTCGCTCTTGCCGTCCTTCGAGATCCGGTAGATTCGTCCTCCGTGGCCCGTGCCCAGATAGGCGATCCCTTCGGGCGTCATCAGGACCGAGAGATAAAAATCCTCGGTCGGGCCGTCGATCCCCTCCTCGCGCGGAGACAGCGTCAGCCGCCCGTCGGAGGCGAGGGAGACGCCGTCGAACTTGCCCCGCAGAAAATCGTCGAAAACGCGGAAGGTCCATTTCTGGGGGACGACGGCCAAGGCGGCCGTGACTGCGAGGAGGGCCAGTGCCAGCGTCGCGACTGTCTTTTTGCTCATGCCGTTTCTCCACAAGGGAATCGTCTCCGTCGGTTATTTTCGGATCCTGATCGGGATCGAGGCCAGGCCTTTGAATACATAAGGAAGAGGCAGTTGATATTCGCCCAGGGTGGAGCTGGTGATCTCGATCGGCGCCGGAAAAGCCGCCCGCGGCGAGGCGAAGAGGGACTTCATGGCCGGCGGCAGGTTGGGCATCTCCTCGCCCCGGAGGAACAGGCCCGGCTTGGAGGCGATGATCTTGAGATAGATCCGGTTGTTCTTGCGCAGGTTGTTGAGGAGGCGGAGGAGCTGGTTGAGGCTCCTGGGAACGATCCCCGCCGCGCGATAGATCCCCGTCTCCACTTGCTGCATCGAGGCCGCGTCTCCGACGATGAGCTGGAACTCGGACCCGGCCGGGAGGTTGGGTGTCGTCAACGGCACTTCCTCGACGCGCGTCTCGCCGCGGAAGGTCCGGTAAAAGACCTTGATGGTGATGGTCTCTCCCGGCGAGGCTTCGTATTTATCGAGCCAGACCCGCTCCAGCGCGGCGAACCGAGCCTGGTCCACCGACTTCAAGCCCAGGTCGATCCGGTGAAAGGCGACGTTCTTGAACTCGTTGCTGCCCAGGAAAAAGATGACGGCCGTGATGAAATTGGTCGCGTCGAGAATGGCCGCGTCGAAATTCCCGGAATACATGTCCTCCAGGTGGATGGTCTGGACGCTCGGGCCCGTGTCGAGGTAGATGTCGCCCTGCAGCTCGAGCGTCAGATCGCCCACGGCCCGCTCCTCGCTTTGGAGAAGCGCCAGCAGCGACATGTTGACCAGAACCGGCGTCAGGATCGGGTCGGCGACGACCTTGAAGCCGTATTCCCGGAGGTTGGTGCCGTCGTCGAAGAGACGGACGTTGAACGGGACGAGGTTGGGGATCTTGCCGATCTCGCCCAGCGCTCCAGACGTCCGGTCCTGCAAGAACGTGCCGATCGTCGGCCCGGTCGCGGCCAGCTTGAAGGAGTTGTCGAGCATGGGAACGACGGTGATGATCTTCGCCTTGGCCATGGCGTAGTTCACGTCCCCTAAATTATAGAGCGGATGGCCGAAAGCGAGGATCTTCGTCCCGTCCACGTAGGTCACCGTCCCCACGGCCGACAGGTCCAGGTCTCCTGTGACGAGCTGGAGCGTGACCGGATCGCCTTCGCGGAGGGACATGTCCAAGGCCGTCGGTTTCTCGAGCGTCTGGGCCCCGCCGCCGGCTTTGACCGGATAAAAGCCCATCCGGGAGAAGAACGGGCTGACCTTCTCCATCACCCGCGGCGAGAACCCGCTGAACACGAGCGGGATCTTCAACGGATTGAGACCCGGCCCCAGGGCGGCCTGGCTTTCGCGCACGGGGAAGATGTCCTTTCTGAGCTCGAACAGCCGTTCGAGAGACAGGGTCGAGGTGAAAGGGATCTCCGAAAAGAGGGACGACGGACCGGGCTTCTTTTTTTCCGCGGACAGGGCCATCATCTCCCCGATGGGCGTGATCCCGGCGATCGCTTCCTTGGCGTAGGGGAAGCTGAAGGCCACGGCGCCAATGAGCTTGCCGTCGACGTAAACAGGGCTTCCGCTCATGCCGGCGATCACGCCGGTCGACTCCAAGTTCCTGCCCTTGAGCCGGGCGATGATCACGTTTCTTTTGGGATTGGTGTTGGTCAGAACGCCCAGGATGTCCGCATCGAACTCCTCGATCCGGGTCTCTTCAAAGACCGTCCGCCCCTTCCCTTTTTGGCCGGCCTTGACCTGGTCCAGAGGCATGATCGCCGTCTGCGCGGCGGCGGACGACAGCAGCCCGCACGCGGCGATCGCCGCGAGAAGCATTTTGAGCATTTTGGGTACAATTAAATCGGGTACACATACCGAATTCACGCAAGATTCGGTGTTATTTCTCAAGATCCTGACTTTGAATTCGGTATGTGTACCCATTCTTATCTTATCTCTTAATAAAAAGATCCATGAACTCCTCCTCGGGAGTGTTGCTCCGTCCTTCGGAACCCGGTTTCGCGGATCAGGTTTGACCGCCCAATGGGTTTAACATACAATGGCCTTCAACCATGAACGTCCTCGCCACCGGTGGCACGGGTTTCATCGGGTCCCATCTCATCGAGCGGCTGCTCGAGCTCCGGGCCGAGGTCTTCGCCCTCGTCCGGGATCCCGGCCGCGCCTCCTTCGCTAAAGAGGCGTCCGTTCATCTTCTCAAGGGCGATCTGTTCGACATTCCGGCCTTGCCGTCCAACCTGGACTGCGTCTACCATCTCGCGGGATTGACCAAATCCCTGAAAGCGGCTGATTATTATACTGTAAACCAGCGAGGAACAGCAAGCCTGTTCGATGCCCTCACCCGGCAGCGGCAGTTCCCCAAGGTCGTGGTCCTCTCCAGTATCTCCGCCGGCGGGCCCTCCGACGGAAGCTCCGGACGCCGGGAAAGCGATCCGCCCGCGCCCGTTACGGCCTACGGCAAAAGCAAGCTTCGCGGTGAAGAAGAGGCCTTGGCCCGCCGAGACCGTTTCCCGGTGACAATCCTCCGCGTCGGCGCCGTCTACGGCCCCCGGGACACCGATTTTCTGAACTTTTTCAAGTTCCTCAAACGCGGCCTGATGCCCGTCATCGGGATCGACCCAAGGCTCGTCAGCTTGTGTTACGTCAAGGACATCGTCCGGGCGCTGGAGCTCGCCGGAGGGGCCCTCTTGGACAGCGGCGAGATCCTGAACATCTCCGATCCCGTCCCCCACACCATGGAAGACATCGGCCGGGCCGCCGCCCGGGCGCTCGGAAAGAGAGTGAAGAAGATCGTCGTTCCGAAGTCCATAGCTTTGGGCGCCTCGTTCATCCAGGAACTGCTCAGCGCGGTGACCGGTAAGCCGCACATCGTCAACCGCGACAAGGTCCAAGAGTATTTACAGGCGGGCTGGGTGGCCGACGTCGAAAACGCCCGCCTGAAGCTGTCCTTCGTCACGGGCTTTTCCCTTGACGAGGGCATCCGGGAAACGATCCGCTGGTATCAGGACGCCGGCTGGCTTTGAAGGACCTTGGCGAAGATGAGTGTGCGGGCGGAAAATTTGGTCGAGCTCTTCAGGCACCAGCCGTCTTGGGTTGAGGTGGCGAAATATTTGACCCGGCCCTGGAGCAGGTGAACCCCGCGCGTCGCCTTCAGGCTGACGGTAAAGCCGATCTCGAGAGGCTTTTCCAGGTTCAGCCGCTGCTTGCCGTTCTCTTCGACGATATCGAGGTTCAGGTCCGACGCGGTGAAGAAATTCTTGGGAAAGAGGAGGTCGGTCCCGGAACCGAACTCGATGATGAAGGAGGGCAGGGAATTGACCGTGAAGCCCTCTTTGACGCTGATCTTGAGGACGACCCGGCCTTCTTCGCCCCGCGCGACCCGCAACGGGCGGATGCTCGCTTCGACCTTGATCGGGTCCTCCTGAGCGGGAGGAAGCGAAGCGGCGCAGAGAAGGAGGCCCAGTCCGGCCAGAAAGGCCTTTTTCAGGAGGGCGGCTTCGGGATGTCCACGCATACAGGACAAGTTTAGGCGCGTTGCGCGCTTCAAGTCAAGCGCGGGGTCTTCTAAGCTTTTTCTTTCTTTTTTAAAATCTCTTGAATATAATGAGGCCCAGGCAAAGGCGGTGCGCATGAATCCACGAACCATCATCACGGGAACGGGTCATTTCGTCCCTCCAAAGGTCGTCACAAATTTCGACCTTGAAAAGATCATGAACACGTCCGACGAATGGATCCAGCAGCGGTCCGGAATCCGGGAGCGTCACTACGCCGAGGACGGCGTCGGGAGCTCGGACCTGGCCGTGGAGGCCGCCTGGAGGGCGATCGAAAGCGCGGGGATCGACAAGTCCGAGATCGATTTCATCATCGCCGCCACGATCGCCCCGGACCATTATTTCCCGGGCATCGGAGTCATGATCCAGGCCAAGCTCGGCTTGTCGACCATCGGCGCCTTGGATGTCCGCAACCAGTGCAGCGGATTCATCTACGCCCTGTCCGTCGCCGACCAGTACATCCGCGCGGGCAGCTATAAGAAGATCCTCCTCTGCGCGGCCGAGGTCCAATCCCACAACCTGGATTATTCCGACGAAGGCCGGGACATGGCGGTTCTCTTCGGGGACGGCGGGGCCGCCGTGATCCTCGAGCCGAATCCGGCCGACGACGGCCGCGGGATCCTTTCCACCCACCTCTTCTGCGACGGACGAGCCTATCGGGACCTCTGGATGGAACACCCCAGCTCGAGGCGAAAACCGACGATCTCGGCCGACCTCTTTGAAACGGGCGGATTCTATGCTCGAATGGACGGCAAGAACGTCTTCAAGAACGCCTCCGTCCGCATGCCCGAGGCGGTCATGGCCGCTCTCCAACACAACAACTTGACCATCGACGACGTGGCCCTCCTCATCCCCCACCAGGCCAACGACCGTATCTCCCAGATGGTCGCCCAGAAGCTGCGGATCCCGATCGAAAAGGTCGCCCGCAACATCGACCGCTTTGGGAACACGACCGCGGCCTCCATCCCCATCGCTCTCGACGAAGCGGTCCGCGAGGGAAGGGTCAAACGCGGCGATCACATCGTCCTGACGGCCTTCGGGTCCGGGTTCACCTGGGCTTCGGCCGTCATCCGATGGTAAGGTCGGTGGGGCACTCGACTTTTTTTTGGCATAAAAATTGCTCTGATCATCCCTGGGCAAAATGATATCCAAGACAAGGGTCGAATCCTTCGGGGACGGTCGGGATTTTCCTCGGGGAATTGCATTTATCGAGAAAAATGTGCTAGGATTCAGGATTCGGTTAAGGACCATTGATATAAAATTGTTTTACAAGAGGAGGAGGATATGAGAAAAAAACTCATCCCCGTCATGTTTGGCATCTTCATCTTGGCCGGGTTCGGATGGCTGTCATCCCAACAGAACCCCGAGGACGCCAAGTTCGCCAAGACGATGGAATCTTATCTGGATGCCTACTGGAAATTCTTTCCGACATCGGCGACGCTGGCCGGCTATCACAAGTACAACGACAAGCTCGAGGCCTTCGCCGAATCCAACATCGAAGACTATCTGAAGACCGTGGACAAGGTCAGCGCCGATCTGGTCAACAAGATCTCCAGGGACAAGCTCAGCCCGGAAGCGCAGATCGACTTCGACCTGCTCCGGGACGCGATCGACCTCAACCTCCTCCGGCTCGAAAAGATCGTCCCCCAGCAGCTCAATCCGCTCTATTACAATGAGATCATCCTGCAGAGCGTCCGCAGTCTTTTGGTCAAGGATTTCGCCGCCATGGACGGCCGGCTGAAAAGCGCCACGGAGCGGGCCAAAGCCCTTCCGGGATTCATCAAAACGGCCAAGACGGAGCTCAAGACCCCGCCCAAGGAATATACCGAAGAAGCCATCCGAAAATTCCCCGCCATTCTGGATTTCTATCGGACCGAAGTCCCCAAGCTGATCGAGATGGGCGGCGTCGAGGCCAAGTCCAAATTCCAAACCGAACTGGGCAAGGCCATCATCGCCCTGGAAGACTACCAGAGGTTCCTTCAAGCCGATCTCCTGGCCCGATCGACCGGGAACTTCCGGCTCGGCGAGGCCCATCAGCGGATCTTTCAATTGACCTCGAGCGGCATGATCATGTTGAACGAGCTGGGCGCCCGGGCGACTGCCGAGGCCAAGAATCTCCGCCGCGAAATGTTCCTGGTCTGCATGCCCTACTACAAGATCATGGACCCCAAATTCGATATCGAGAACCCGCCCGCCAACATCACCCAGGACCAGCTCTTCAATAACGTCGTTCTCCACGTGATGAACAAGATCAAAGCCGCTCAGCCGACCAAAGAGGAATGGTTCAACAAGATCAAATCCACAACGGATGAGATCAAAGCCTTTATCGCCAAGCAGGGCCTCCTCGACGTCCCCGAAGATTCCTTCTCCATCGAGCTGATGCCCGCTTTGGACCGCAATTCCATCCTGACAAAACTGGTCACCCCGACACCTTACGAACAGGGCGGTTCTTATTCGGTCCAGATCAATCCCTATTTCGAAAGCCTGCCGGCCGACCAGGTCCAGTCGTTCATGGACGAATACCCCAATTATATGCTCCCCATCTGGACGATCCATAACGTCTATCCGGGCCCCTTCTTCCCGACCGCTTTCACCCTAAAAAACGCGTCTTTGATCCGGAAGCTGAATCCCAACCAGGCTCTGCTCCAGGGCTGGCCCCTCTATGCCCAGGACATGTTCGTCTACGCCGGGTTCAACGACTACGACCTGAAACAGCGCCTTTTCGAACTCAAACTGAAGCTCGAAGCCTTGATGGATTTTCAGATCGATGTCAGCGTTCATGAGGGCAGCACGACCAAAGAACAGGCCATCAAGCTGATGACGATCAACGGATTCCAAACGCCGGCAGAAGCGGAGCGCAACTGGAACAAGATCGTTCTCAATCCAAATGAAGCGTCCAACGCCTACATTGGATATCAGACGATCCTGGATATCGAGAAGGAATATAAAACAGCCAAGGGCGAGGCCTTCAGCCAGAAAGAATTCCTGAAGAAGCTGGTGAGCTTCGGCCCGCTGCCGCTGCGGATCCTGAAAACGAAGATCACCCAATAACGAGAGATCGAAGATCCCCCTCGGTACCCGTCCTGCCGGCGCGGGAAAGGGTACACATGCTGAATTGTTCATAATGGGCGCTCAATCTTTTAGAACTCTTCTCATCGATTCCCATGCCCATCTCGATATGGAGGAGTTCGATCCCGACCGTGAAGACGTCCTCCAAAGAGCGGTCCATGCCGGGATCCGGACCATTCTCTGCCCGATCGACATCTCGAGCGGGCGCAGCCTCGAGATTACGCTGGGCTTGAAAGCCGAAGGCTTATCGATCCAGGCGGCGGCCGGACTGCATCCCCACCAAGCCAAGCTTCTCACCCCGGAACTCCTGGCCGCCGTCGAGAAGCTGGCGGCCGAAAAAAGGATCCGCGGGATCGGCGAGATCGGGCTCGATTTTCATTATGATTTCTCTTCTCCCGACGAGCAGAGAAAAGCCTTTCGCGAACAGCTCGCCCTCGCCCGGGGACTGGGTTTGCCGGCTATCATCCACAGCCGGGCCGCGGGGCCGGAGATCGCTCAGGCGATTCGCGAGGAGGGATCCTCGAACGGCGGCGTCCTCCATTGTTTCACCGAGGATTGGGAGTTCGCCAAGACCATGCTCGATGCCGGTTTCTTCATCTCGTTCTCCGGAATCCTGACGTTTCCCAAGGCCGGGAACTTGCGCCAGATCGCGGCGAGGATCCCCCTGGACAGGCTCCTCGTCGAAACCGACGCGCCCTATCTCGCGCCCGTCCCCTACCGGGGCCGGCGCAACGAACCCGCCTATGCCGTCGAGACCGCCGCGCTCCTCGCCGGTTTGAAGAGCATGCCCCTCGATCGCTTCGCCGAAACCGTCACCCGGAATTTCAACACGCTTTTTAAGATCTAGGAGGGCTCACGGAAGAAGCTCGCTCCCCGCGGAAATCTTTACGCCTGCACGGTTCGATTTTTTCGGCGGCGAAAACACAAGCCGACGCGGCGACAGGGTGGCCCCCGGCCCCCTGGGGAACCAGTCCCGTCGGTTCCCCCCATCGGCTAAGCCGATGGGACCCCCCTCCACTATGGGGGCCTTAGGGCCAACCCTGCCGTCGCGTCCTTGAATCGTCCGCCGAAAAATCCGAACCGCAGCGTCGAGATACTCTTATGGTCGCTTCGCCTTCTTCCCCTCGCCCAAGCTGATAGAAGAGGTATTAGTTTTATATGGCGCAAGGATCAAATTCGGTAAGTTGTCAATTTGTGAGCGAAGAAGCGGGCGAACGCTCTATTCACGGATTGAAGCGAAAGACAAGATCGGGAAACGGCTGAAGCGACCATGGAGGGTATAGCCTTTCCGAGCCGTCCTTCGAGGAAAGCCGGCCCGGAAAGGAGGCCGGTCGGCGAAGCATGTTTGAGCTTCCCGGCGCACTCCCGTATTTAAGAAGCCGGGAAGCGAGTTCTGAGCCGCCGAGAAGGACGGTGAGGAAACGGCGTTAAAAACCCGAGTCGGGAGCGAAGCCGTTTCCCGATCTTGTCTATACGACCCGCGACAAGGAGAGCGTTCGCCCGCTTCGAGCGAGCTTATTCCCCGAGCCCCCCGTTTGAAAAAATCCCCCTTCAATGCTAAGATAGGCGGGCCATGACCGACGCGTCCAAATCCGTGCCGTTCAACGACATCTACCGGACCATCCAAGGCGACCTGGACGCCGTCGAAAACTCGCTCAAAGAGCTGAGCAGCTCCTCCAATCCCCTCATTGCCGAGATCAATGGGTACCTTTTCGAAAAGAGCGGCAAACGCATTCGGCCGGCCTTGTTGATGCTCAGCGCGAAGCTTTGCGGCTATGAAGGCCGGGATCATATCTTCTGGTCGGCGCTCGTCGAGATCATCCACACCGCCAGCCTGATCCATGACGACATCGTCGACAACTCAAGCCTCCGGCGCGGCCAGGACACCGTCCATTCGCGGTGGGGCGCCAACATCACCGTGTTGCTCGGAGACTTCCTGTACATCCAGTCGATCGCCATGGCCCTCAAAACCAAGACCTATGACCTCATCGACATCCTGGCCGACGTCACGGCCCAGATGATCGAGGGGGAGCTCATCGAATATTCGATGAGCGGCAACGTCGATCTGGCTGAGGACGTCTACCTGGAGATCATCGACAAGAAAACGGCCCAGCTCTTCGCCGACTCCTGTCAGATCGGAGGGCGCCTCGCCGGCGCCTCGCCGGCGGACGTTCGACGCCTCAAGGACTTCGGCCTCCAACTCGGCCTGGCCTTCCAGATCGTCGACGACCTGCTGGATTACACCAGCGACGCGACGACCCTGGGCAAACCGGTCCTCTCGGACTTCCGCGAGGGCCGCGTCACGCTTCCGCTCATCCATGCCCTTCGTCTGACCTCAGGGGAGGCGCGTGAGGACATCATCCGCGGATACAGGGACAGGGCCGTTGACCCGAACGCTGCGGCCAAGATCCTGGCCGCCATCACCAAGACCGCTTCGCTGGACTACGCCTTCGACCGAGCGACCTCCTATGTGGCTCGAGCCAAGGAGATCCTCGCCGCCTTCCCGGCCACCGAACATCGCGAATCCCTCGACCGGATCGGGGACCTGGTCATGCGGAGAAAAAAATAGCGTGCTCGAGATCGAAATCAAGGTCCGCGTCCCCGACCTCAAACCCGTCCGCGCCCGGCTTCTTGAATTGGGAGCCGTCCCGATCAGGGAGCGGTATCGCGAGACGAATACCCTGTACGATTTCCGCGACGGCGCCCTCTATGGGAAACAACAGGCTTTGCGGCTGAGGACGATCGGGAGGAAGGCCTATTTGACGTTCAAGGGGACGCCCCAAAAATCCCGGAGGTTCAAGGTCCGCGAGGAATTCGAGACCGAGGTCAAAAACGGCCGCCAGCTCCGGCTCGTCTTGAAAGCTCTGGGGCTCGTGCCCGTCGTTTCTTACGAAAAACAGCGGACCGTTTTCAAGAAAGGGCGGCTCAAGATCTGCCTGGACGAGACCGCCGTCGGGTCCTTCATCGAGTTCGAAGGCGACCGGGAAAAGATCGTCCGGTTCGCGAAACTCCTGAAGATCCCGAGAAACGACTGGATCAAGCTGGACTACATCCAGCTCCTGAAAATGGCGGGAAAAGGAGGGGCGGGCCCTTACTCGTCCTCTTTAGCGCCCCCGATGGGTTCGGAAGGCAATTCGTCGTCATAATCGGTCCCGACGACGTCTTCGGATTCCACCTCTTCGCCGGGCTCATCGTCCCCGGCGACATCGCCGCCGGCTTCTTCCGCGTCCTCGGCGATGGCGGCGTCGACGCTCAAGACCTGCTCTTCGACCTCGGCGAGCTCTTCCTGAATGGGCTTGAGGATCTCGTAATCGACCAGGCCGGCTTTGACCTCGATCTGGGCGATGCGGATGGGATTCTTGGATTTGGTCCGGATCTTGATCTTGGACCCTCTCAGGATCTGCTTAGCCCGCTTGGAGGCCACGATCACGAACCGGAATTTACTATCGACCTTGCCGTAAGTCTGCAACGGATGATGTCTCCTTGCTCTCGGAATCCTTGAAAGGCGGCTAAGCATATCAGAAACGGACGAAAAATACAATTCTTTTCGGATTGAGTTTGAGATCTCCCTATCTTTGGGAGTTGGAGGCGAAGAACGCGAACAAGGCCGGAAAACCGGCGACGGCGTCCTCTTCCATCGACAATTCCTGCTATAATGGCTCAATGCCCTTTGATCTGAAACCCTTGCGGATCGGCCCGCTCGAGATCGAATTCCCGGTCGTCCTGGCCGCCCTGGCCAGCTACAGCGACCTCCCCTACCGGCTGATCTGCCGGTCGCTTGGAGCGCCGTACTGCGCGACCGAGGCCATGCTCGACCGGCAGATACTGCTCGATGGAAAGCTCCGCGATCGGCTGGTCAGGATCGACGCCGCCGACCACCCCATTGCCGGACAGCTCATGGGCAACGACCCGACCGTGATGGCCCAAGCGGCGGCCGTTCTGCGCGACATGGGATTCGATGTCATCGACCTGAATTTCGCCTGCCCCGTTAAGAAAGTGGTCGCCAAGAAACGCGGCGGCTATCTGATGGACCAACCCGACCTCGCTCTGGAGATCGTCCGGGCCGTGATCGAGGCCGTCCCCGACCGGCCGGTCACCCTTAAACTGCGCCGGACGTTCCGCGAGACGGATGAAACGAACGCCGCGTTCCGGCGGATCGCCCGCGGAGCGTTCGAAGCCGGCGCGGCGGCCGTCGCCGTCCACGCCCGGAGCGTAGGCCAGAAATACCGGGGGCAGGCCGACTGGGATTTCATCGCGCGGGTGAAGCGCGAATTTCCCGACCGGACGATCATCGGCTCCGGCGACATCCACACCGCCTTGGACGCCCTCAGGATGATCGAACAGACGGGCGTGGACGGCGTCCTCGCCGCTCGGGGGGCCATCGGCAATCCCTGGCTCTTCCGCCAAGCGCGCGATCTTGCCGCCGGCCGCGAGCCGTTCAAACCGGACCTTAAGGAGCAGCGCGAAGTGATCAGCCGACATCTTCGGCTGGCCGAAGGTCTCTATGGCCCGCGCCGGGGTTTGCTGACCCTGCGGAACTTCGGCATCCATTACGCCCGCCTCCATCCCCACCCGGCCAAGGTTCGAACGGCCTTCATCAGCGTCAAAACGGACGAGGATTGGCGGGCGGTGATGGAGACCTGGTACGGAGCCCCGCCTTTATCCCCGCTCTGAAATTTGTTATGATGATCCGCTCATAAGCCCATGAACACGATTATCATCGCAAAGAACCTGACCAAGCGCTTCGGCAAACTCATCGCCGTCGACGGCATCTCCTTCGAGATCCAGAAAGGAGAATGCTTCGGCTTCCTCGGGCCGAACGGGGCCGGCAAGACCTCGACCGTCCGGATGATCCACTGCGTCTCGCCGGTCACGGCGGGCACGCTCACCGTCAATGGCCTGCCCTGCTCCATCGACAATCGGACCATCAAGCAGACGACCGGCGTCATCCCTCAGGAGATCACCCTGGACATCGACCTGACCGTCCGGGAGAACCTGATGGTCTTCTCCCGCTTCTTCGACATCCCGCGGCGTGAAGCGAAGAAGCGGATCGAAGAGCTCCTCAAGTTCGTCGAGCTCGAGGCCAAGCGGGACAGCAAGATCGATCAGCTCTCGACGGGCATGAAGCGGCGCCTGCTCATCGCCCGGTCCCTGATCAACCAGCCGAAGCTCATCATCGCCGACGAGCCGACGACCGGCCTGGACCCGCAGGCCCGACACCTCATCTGGCAGAGGCTCCGCCAGCTCAAGGCCCATGGCGTGACGATCATCCTGACGACGCAATATATGGAAGAAGCCCAACAGCTCTGCGACCGGATCGTAGTCATGTATCAGGGGAAGATCCTGAAAGAGGGAACGCCGCGGACCTTGATCGAGGAGGAGATCGGCAAGGACGTCGTCGAGATCCGCATCGCCCAGGACCAGGACGAAAAACTGATCGGGTCGCTGTCCGAATTCTCCTGCGGTCACGAGCGCGTGGGCGACACGCTCTTTTTTTACTGCCGGGACGGCCATGACATCCGGAAGAAACTGGTCGAGCTCGACCTGCCCAACACCGTCCATCGGCCGGCCACGCTCGAGGACGTCTTTTTAAAACTGACGGGACGGAGCCTGATCGAATGAACCTCTCCTACCGGATCTATCACGTCTTCGTCAGGAACCTCGTCTCCTACAAGCGGTTCGTCGTGCCGACGTTCATCGCCAGCCTCGTCCAACCGCTTTTTTACCTCATCACCTTCGGCATCGGCATGGGCGCCTATGTCGGGCTGTTCGGCGGAAAGCCCTATCTCTACTTCCTCGTCCCGGGCGTCCTGATGTCGGCCGTGGGCCTGACCGCCTCTTATGAGTGCCTCTTCGGGACGTTCGTCAAGATGATCCACGAGAAGCTCTACGATTCCCTGATCGCGACTCCCGTCTCCGCGGAGGACGCCGTCGCCGGGGATATCGCCTGGGGCGTCTTCCGGGGCCTGATCAGCGGAACGCTGATGATGGTCGTGGCCATGGCCATGGGCGTCTTCCCCGTCTCCCTCCCCGCGGTCCTGCTCCTTTTTGTCTGCATGATCTTCGTCGGAGTTCTTTTCGGCTCGCTGGCCATGATCGTGACCTCGCTCGCCCCGAACTTCGATTTCTTCAATTATTATACGGAGCTCGTCCTGACCCCGATGCTGTTCTTCTCGGGCGTCTTTTTTCCCCTGGACAACTTCCCGGCCTGGATGAAGACCTTCTCCAAGTTCCTCCCGCTGACGCCGGCCGTTTCGATCTCTCGCGCGGTCTTTTCCGGCGTCTATTCCACCTCGCTCATCACCGACTTCCTCTTCATCGTCGTCCTGGAAGTGATCGCCTTCACTATCGGCGTCAAGCTGATGAAACGACGCCTGATCAAATGACGCGAGTTTAATTCAATCGGCGTTGTTTTATGCTTTTGGGCAACGCCTTCCGGCCCAAGCGTCATCCTGAGCGAAGCGAAGGATCCCATTCAACGTCGGGCCATATGAGTGAGATGCCTCGAAAGACTGGGGAGAACTCCGCGATTAGAATAAAGCGGCGGAGGCGCTAAAGTTCGTTCAGCTTTTTTCCGGATCCGCGGCGCCGTCCTCCTGGATCGTTTCTTCGTCCTCGACGTCGGCCGCTTCGGCGGGTCCGAGGATCGCCTGGGCGGCCGGCGCGGGGAGCTCTTCCACGCCTTTCAGCTTGCGTTCGATGGCCCGCGAGCGGGTCTTGGCTTTCTCGATCACGTTGCCGGCCTCGCGGATCTTCGTCTCGACCTTCTCGATGACCTCGCCGAATTTCCTGAACTCGGTCTTCACCGCGCCAAGCAGGTTCCAGACCTCACCCGACCTCTTCTGGATGGCGAGGGTCCGAAAACCCATCTGAAAGCTGTTGAGGATCGCCGCCAGCGTCGTCGGCCCGGCGACCGTCACCCGATAATCCCGCTGCAGCAGATCGTGAAGACCCGGTTTTCTCAGGATCTCCGCGTAGAGGCTCTCCGTAGGCAGGAAGAGAATGGCGAAGTCGGTCGTATGGGGCGGATCGATATATTTATCGCGGATCGCTTTGGCCTCGAGCTTGATTCTGTTCTCGAGCTGTTTGCCGGCCTCTTCCACGGCCGCCGCGTCGGCGCGGTCGGAGGCATCCACCAGGCGCTCGTAATCTTCCTTGGGGAACTTGGCGTCGATGGGCAGCCAGACGCTTTGGTCGTCCTGATCGTCATGGCCCGGCAGCTTGATCGCATATTCGACACGTTCCGCTCCGCCTTTCTTGGTGACGACGTTTTTTTCGTATTGGTCCGGCGTCAGGAGCTGTTCCAATATGTTGCCGAGCTGGACTTCTCCCCAGATCCCGCGGACCTTGATGTTGGTCAGCACTTTTTTCAGGTCGCCGACGCCGCTGGCCAGCGTCTGCATTTCGCCCAGCCCCTTGTGGACCTGCTCGAGGCGATCGCTGACGATCTTGAACGATTCGCCGAGACGGCGATCGAGCGTCCCCGACAGCTTCTCGTCCACCGTCCGGCGCATCTCCTCGAGCTTGCCGGCGTTGTCGGTCTGGATCTGGCCCAGCTTTGTTTCGACGGCCGTCCGGAGGCTGTCGAGCTGGCCGGCAAAACCCTCCAATTGCTGTTTTTGGAGCCCACCCAGACCGACCATCTGCTGGAGCACGGTCTCGCTCAGACGCTGGACACTGGCGCCCATCTCCTGGCGCAGGGAACGGGCCTGGGCGTTCGATTCCTCGCGGTTCCGGGCGACCTCGTCCCGGAATTCGCGGTCTCCCCTTTCCTGGCCGCGCTCGATCGACTCCAGCTGTTTTTGGAGAGGGACGACGTCGCCGCCGGAGCGGCGTTTCAGCACGAAAACCAGGAGAACGATGACGATCGCCTCGAGAAAGATGGCGATGAGGCCCAGCGTGTTCATGAGATTCATGTCCGACTCCTCTTATCCTT
>JAUYDS010000063.1 GCA_030691735.1 Candidatus Aminicenantota bacterium | reverse complement strand
TTCCATTTGACCGGCTTTTCCCGGCTGTGCTATATGTGAATAGAAGAGCGGCGGGTGCGGAGAAACACAAGAGCTTGTCGGGGGGAGCCGAAAGGTCATGATCCGGCGCTTTAAACACGTTTCGGCCAGGACCAAAATCCTCCTGTTCGCCTTCCTTTTCATCATCCTGCCGAGCGGAATCCTCGGCTATCTCGGGTTGAGGTCCATCGGGAACCGGGGCCTGAGCCTCAAGGAAAACTACCGGAGCATGGCCCGGCTGATGCGGGACGAGCTCGAGGGCGAGCTCTCGGGCCTTGAAGGCCGCTTCGTTCGGGAGATTCTCGACCAGGAATGGACGCAAGACATTCAGGCGGCCCGGCTCCTCCTCGGCCGGGTCCAGAAGCGGCACCCGTCCATCGGCGAAACCTTCATCATCAATTCAGACGGTTCGCTCATTCACCCCCAATTCTATCTCGAGACGGGAATCTCGCGGCGGGCGGAACCGGGAAGCATGAGCGCCCTTCGAAACAGCATCATCGAGCGGGGCGAACACTACGAATTCGCCGATCTCGATTACCCGATGGCCGCGCGCTCCTACGAAGAGGCCGTGAGACGAGCCGCTTCCCCCGAACACCGGTTGTATGCCCGACTGCTGCTGGGCCGCTGTTATTTCAAGTTGAAGAATTACTCCAAAGCCGGAGAACAATACCGGATCCTGTCCGAGCAAAACCAAGAGGTCCGAAGTTCCGACGGCACTCCGCTCAAAATCATCGGGTTCTTCCGCCTGGCCGAAACGTACGCCTCTCTTGGAGAGGGAGACAACGAAGTCAAAACACTCCTGGCCTTGTTTGAAGAGCTGAGCCTCGGCCCCGGCGGATTCGAAAGCCGGGAATTCTATCTCGAGTCCGTCAGAGCCGGCCTAGACCGCATCTCTCAAGGGCGTGTTCTCGGAAGAAGCGAACAGGACCGCTGGGACGGGCTCAAGCTGGAAGACAAAGCCCGGTCGGAGAGAATTCGCCGCTTGGAGGGGGCTCGACAAGCTCTCCGCTCTCAATTGGACTTGGACGCTTCCCCGAACGGCAAGAACAACGGAAGTCCGGGACCGGATTCGGCGCCGGCCTCGCACTTGACGACCCGCGACGAGGATGGAACGCCGCACCGGCTCGGCTATCTGTTCCTGCCTTCTAAGACGGCGCTCCCCGGGAGGCGCGTCCTCGCCTTTGAGATCGATAAGACTTATGTCCTGACCGAGCTCTTTCCACGTCTGCCCGGCAGGGGGGAGGCCGGGGAAAGCGTCCGGGCCGGCCTTTACAGTGAAACGGGGCCGCTGACGCCCCTTCCGGACGCCCCGCCGCCCGCGCAGGCCCTGGCCGTCGAGAACCTGTCCGAATATTTTCCCTGGTGGAGTCTGGCCCTTTTCGACACCCGGGGAAAAACGATCGATCAGCTCGTTCGGAGAGAAATGAGATTGTACGGCGCCGTCCTCCTCGGGATAGCCGTCCTGATCCTCTCGGGGATCGTCATGACCCTCCGGGCGGCGACCCATGAGGCGGAGACCGTGCGACTCAGGTCCGACTTTGTTTCGAACGTCTCTCATGAGCTAAAAACTCCCCTATCCCTGATCCGGTTGTTCGGGGAAACCATGGAATCGGATCAATGGACGGACGACGGAAAGCGGAGGGAGTTCTCGCGCATCATCGCCCGGGAAAGCCGCCGCCTCACCTATCTCATCGACAATGTCCTCGACTTCTCCAAAATCGATTCGGGCCGGAGGGAATATATTTTAGAAAGGGGGGATCTTGTTAAAGTGATATCCGATACGCTCGAGGCGTATCGATTCTATCTCAGGGACCAGGGCTTTGAGTTCGACATTTCTCTTCCCCCGGGTCCGATCTTCATGTCCATTGACGAGGACGCGCTCGGGCAAGCCCTGTTGAATCTCTTGAACAACGCCGAGAAGTATTCCGGAGAGCAGAAGTATATCGGCGTGAAGATGGCCCTCCATGGAGACCAGGTCTTGATCACCGTGGAAGATAGGGGCCCCGGAATTCCGCCGTCCGACCTGAAACACATCTTCGAGAAGTTCTATCGCGGGGGGCACGGGCCCGCCCGGGAGGTTCAGGGCTGCGGCCTGGGCCTGACGATCGTGAAAAGCACGGTCGAAAGCCACGGCGGACACATCAGCGTGGAGAGTGAACTCGGCCGGGGCAGCCGGTTTATCATCACCCTCCCAACGGGGGGAAAAGAAGATTCGCTCAAGGGCTCATTCGAGGTTGAAAATGGCTAAGATCCTCATCGTTGAAGACCAAAAGGACATGGTCACGGGGCTTGTCTTCAACCTCGAAGCTCTGGGCCACAAAGTCAGCGCGGCTTATGACGGCGAGGCGGGGTTGTCCTCGGCGGAGCGGGAGAAACCGGATCTCATTGTTCTCGACATCATGCTTCCGAAGAAAGACGGCTTCGAGGTCTGCCGTGAGCTGAGACGCAAAGGCCATGACGTCCCCATCCTCATGCTGACCGCCCGCAGGGAGGAGGCCGACAAGGTCCTGGGCCTCGAAATCGGCGCCGACGACTATCTCACCAAGCCCTTCGGCCTCTCGGAATTTCTGGCCCGCGTCAAGGCGCTCCTGCGGAGAGGCCCCGGCAAAGACGTTCAACTGGAAGACTGCCGTTTCGGGACGGTCGAAGTCGATTTCAAGAATTACCGGGCGACCAAGGACGGCGTCCCCGTCAGCCTGACCCAGCGGGAGTTCGAGATGATGAGGCTGTTCGTGAAAAATCGGGATAAGGTCATTTCCCGGAACCGCTTCCTGAACGAGATTTGGGGCTACGACCGGTATCCAACGACCCGCACGGTGGACGCCCATATCGTCAGCCTCCGCCAGAAACTCGAGACGGATCCCGAGCATCCCCGGTTCATCGTCACCGCCCACGGCCTCGGTTACAAATTCATCGGCTGACGGCTTCTTCCGGAAGGGAAGCGGTTTTACGTTTTTTTACATATTGTTGACAACTTTTCACGTCCGGCGCGCTATCGTTAAGGTGACCGAGAGTCAGTGAGATGAGCAAAAATTCAACGAAGGAGGTCATCCCATGAAACGCTTTTTCATCCTTTTGGCGGTCATCACCTTGGCCGCCTTGTCCATCACGGCCTTCGCCCAGCGCGCCAAAGACGCCGAAGTCCTTTACCACCGGGGAGTTCAGCTCGAAGAAGTCAAAGGCGAGCTGAAAGAGGCGATCGCCGTTTATGAGAAATTGCTCAAAGAGTTCGTGAATGTCCGGCCGATCGCCGCCCAAGCGCTTTTGCGCATGGGAATCTGCTATGAAAAGCTGGGTCAAAAGGAGTCTCAGGCGGCCTACCAGCGTATTCTCCGCGACTTCGCCGACCAGGCCGGGATTGTGGCCCAGGCGCGGGTCAGGCTGGCGGCACTGGCGGGGACGGCAGCCGCGACGAGCGGTCCGACGATGGCGGTGAGGCGCGTCTGGGCGGGCCCTGAGGCGGATGCCATGGGGCAGGTGTCGCCGGACGGCCGCTTCGTGTCGTTCACCGATTGGGAGACGGGCGATCTCGCCATCCACGACCTCGCCACCGGTCAGAACCGGCGCATTACAGACAAGGGCACCTGGGCTGCGTCGCAGGAGTTCGCCGACCTTTCCGTGCCCTCGCCCGACAGCAAGCACATTGCCTACAGCTGGTACAACTCGGATGGTTCGTACGACCTCCGCATCATCGGGCTCGACGGTTCGAGGCCGCGGGTCCTGCGGGCCGCCGGAGATGGCGTCGTCGGCCTCGATCCGATGGCGTGGTCGCCTGACGGCAGGCACCTTCTCGCCGAGTTCCTGAAGACCGACGGAACCCACGACATGACGCTGGTGGCTGTCGGTGACAGCTCCACACGGTTGATAAAGGCAACGGGGAAGGACTCAGCGCCGACGGCGGTGTTCTCGCCTGATGGACGGTACATCGCCTGGGCCGCCAAGGAGGGCCTCTCGCTGCTCGAGCTCCAGACCGGACGGGAGTCTCCGCTCGTCCCGGATCCCACGCAACACAGAGTGTTGGGCTGGACTCCAGACGGGAAGCATCTCCTGTTCTCCAGTGATCGATCGGGTTCGACTGACGTATGGCTCACCGCGGTGGCTGACGGGAAGGGGGCGGGTGAGCCCGAACTGGTCAAGAAGGGCTTCAATGGTCAGCCGCTGGGGTTCACGCGCGCCGGTGCCTTCTACTACGCGGTTTCCAATATCGTCAGGGATGTCCACATTGCAGAACTGGACCCGGCCAGCGGAAGCGTGGTCAGTCCGCCGCAACCTGTGTCCCGGCGCTGGGTTGGCATCACGCGGAACCCGGACTGGTCTCCCGACGGCAGGTTCCTGGCGTACATCCGCGATCCGACTCCGAACGACTCCGTCATCGTCATCCGCTCCACCGGCACAGGCGAGGAACGCGAGCTGCAGGTCGGGAAGACGAGGATTGGGCTGGGCCTTCGATGGGCGCCTGACGGAAACGCGATCGTGGTCCCAGGGTTCGAGCCCGGAAAGGGCTGGAGCATGTTGCGTGTGGACGTGCAAACCGGGCAGGCGACATCCCTGATGCCGCTGCCTTTGGCCGCTGGCAGCATTCCGCGTTTCGATCTGTCTCCGGATGGAAGGACGATCTTCTACGTCAATACGCCTGACCCTCCGAACGCGAACCGGCTTCAGCTGTTGGCGCGCGACCTGCAATCCGCCCGCGAAACCGAGGTCATCCAGAAGCCAGGACTCTATTGGGTGTCGGTTTCTCCCGACGGCCGGCGTTTGGTCATCGGTGCGCAGGAAGACCAGTCGCTGGTCTTGCGCGTCATGCCGGCGACCGGCGGAGAGGCGCGCGAGCTTGTCAGAATCGATGGCAAGGAGGCCAACTATCGGGTTTGGCCTTCGTGGACGCCGGATGGACGTTACGTCCTCTTCGTGAAAGGCCTCTATGGAAGAGCCACCAGGAACGTGCAGGTGTGGCGTGTCGCGGCCGAGGGCGGAGATCCGCAGCGGTTGGGGCTGACCGTCGATGACTTGTGGTGGCTGCGCCTGCACCCCGACGGCCGCCGCGTGGCGATCGGCACATGGAAGGGAAACACCGAAGTCTGGGTGATGGAGAACTTCCTGCCGCCGTCGAAAGTCGCCAAGTAGTGTTGCCTCTCAATAACGACTTTACAATAATCCTGGAACTGTCATTCCCGCCCCTGCTTCCGCAGGGGTAAACTTGTCCCCACGAAAGTGGGGAGCGGGAATCCAGACGTCGTTCCCGCGAAGGCGGGAATCCAGTTTATAAGACTGGATTCCGGATCAAGTCCGGAATGACAACATTATAAAGTCATTGCTGATACACCACAGTAGCCGGTAGAAGCGGTGACAGAAAGCGAGGCGGGCATCGAGTCGCGGCGCCTGCCTTGCGCCTTGCTGCACCTTTGTTGCCGGTGACGATTGGTGACACTGTTTTACAGTCTTGGAAGCGCCGCGCAGCCCGGCCTGTGGTAGATTAGCCACCATTTGGCTGCATCTGGCCGAGCTTGAGGCATGCTAATCCGGATCTTTTTCTATGGTTGATGACTCTGTTAGGCCCAGACTGGGGCAGATTTATGAGTTTCGCTCAGCGGATTACCGCAGCGTGCCTTCGTAGTGGGCGGTCAGCTGGCGCTTCTTTACTTCTTCGGACGTATACAACGGAAGCAGGACAGGAGCGATCCGGCCGGTCTTGATCTTGGCCCGCTTAATCTCATTCTCGTAGGCCGCGATATGCTCGAGGGTCAGCTTTCCAAGGCTTGCGGATTTCACATACTCGGCGGCGAACTTGCCGGCCCGCCGTCCGAAGACGTTGTAATCCAGGACGGAATTGCCCATGAGGCGATTCCGGCCGTGAACGCCGCCTGAGGCTTCACCGGCCACATAGAGGCCCTTGAGGTTCGTCTCACAGCGGTCGTTGATCTCGACCCCGCCGTTCTGGTAGTGGAGCGAGGGATAGACGAGCATCGGTTCTTTCGTGATGTCGATATTGTACCGGATGAACTGGCGGTACATGGCCGGGAAGTTCTTGTTGATGTAGCCTTCGCCCTGGATGATCTCGATCAGGGGCGAATCGAGCCACACTCCCCACCGGCCGCTCGGGGTCTGGATGCCGTTTTTCCGCTCGAGGCACTCGCGGATGAACGCGGCGCTTTCCACGTCTCTCGGCTCTCTCGGCCAAACGAAGAGTTCGCCGAATTTGTTGATCGGCTGCCCCCCTGCGCCGCGGATCTTTTCAGTGATCAGGAATCCGCCGATCTGCTCCGGGAACACGGCGCCGGTCGGATGGTACTGAACCGAGTCCATGTAGAGGAGCTTGGCCCCGGCCCGGTAGGCCATGACCAGGCCGTCGCCGGTCGCGCCGTAGTGGTTGGTCGTGTCGAAGCCGCGGATGTGGAGCCGGCCGTAGCCGCCGGTAGCGATGATGACAGCCTTGGCTTTGACGGTGAAATATTCCTCCGTCTCAAGGTTGTAGAGGACGCCGCCGGCGCACCGTCCTTTATTATCCATGATCAGCTCGATGGTCGGCATGAATTCTAGAATCTTGATGTCCTCGGGATGATTGCGGACTTCGTCCATGAGCGTCCGCATGATGATCGCGCCCGTATAATCGCGGCAGGAATGCATCCGCTTCCGGGACGTTCCTCCACCGTGAAGGACGTACATCGAGCCGTCCGGGTTCTTGTCCCAGACCACGCCGAGATCTTCGAGCCATTTGACGACCTCAGGTCCGTCCTCGGTCATGGCGCGCACCAAGTCGGGCTTATTATCGAAGTGGCCGCCGCCCATGGCATCGAGATAATGGCGCGTCGGAGAGTCTTTCTCCGTAACGGCGGCCTGCATTCCACCCTGTGACATCATAGAGTTGGCATCGCCCAGCCGGAGCTTGGTCGAGATGATCGATTTGGAGCCGTTCTGCCGGGCGATGATGGCCGCGGCGCATCCGGCGCCGCCGCCGCCGACGATGAGGATGTCGGTCTCATAATCCGGGATTGTCAGGTCGAAAAGCTTGGGGTTGATCCGGCTGTGGGATTCGAGGATGTCGGCGACTTCGGTCGTCAGCAGTTCGTCCTTGTTAGGGCCGATGTGGATCTTGCGCCGGGAATCGGGCTTTTCGTCCGGATGAAATTTGGTCAGGACGTCCTGCCGCTCCTCGGCGGACATGGGCGGAAAGACGTTTTAAGGAGATCCTGGTCAAGATCTACGAAAAAGCCAAGGACCGCCTCGTCATCACCAACATCGACACGGCCGAGCTCATCAAGCACGCCTCCAATTCCTTCCTGGCCATGAAGATCTCCTACATCAACCTCATGGCCAACTTGTGCGAGAAGACGGATGCCAACATCGAACAGGTGGCCATGGGCATGGGGCTGGACCCCAGGATCGGAGGCCTGTTCCTCAAAGCCGGCCTGGGCTTCGGCGGCTCCTGTTTTCCTAAGGACCTGAAGGCCCTGATCAAGATCGGGGAAGACCTCGGCGTGAATATGAATCTTCTGAAGGAAACGGACAGGGTCAACGCCGACCGGGTCAAGATCTTCCTGGAAAAGATCAAAAGGGCCCTGTGGATCTTGAAAGACAAAAAGATCGCCGTCCTGGGGCTCGCTTTTAAGCCTGAGACCGACGATATCCGGGAAGCCCCCAGCATCAAAGTCATCGGAGAGCTCCTGAACGAGGGGGCCAGCCTCCACTTGTATGATCCCCAGGCCCGGGAAAATATGAAAGAGCTGTTTCCGGAATACTTGGCCCGGATTCTGTATTGCGATTCTCCTTACCAGGCGGCCGCCGGCGTCAACGCGCTGCTGGTCATCACGGAGTGGAAAGAGTTTCTGGACCTTGACCTGAAAAAAATCAAGGAGGTCATGGCCAACCCGATCATCATCGACGGCCGGAATATCTATGATGCCGAACGGGTCAAAAAATTAGGGTTCGAGTATTACTCGGTCGGCCGGAAATAATTCCGTTCCCCGGCACTGGAAAAGTCAAATAGGCGCTTGTGGAGCCTCAAAATTACTTCTCCACGATCAACTTGACTTCCCTTCACGCTGTGATTTATCATCCCTAACGATGGGACGAAGTTTAATCCGAGTCTGCACGCCCACTCAGCCAGTACAGCAGAAAAAGAGTTGCGTATCCCATTTTCTATGAATTATTATACTAAGCTCATCCTAGCAAGGGGAATGCAGGGCTATGAAGTGCCCGAAATGTCACTTTGAAAATCTGGATAACACTCGCTTTTGCGGCGAGTGCGGAACCCAACTGCGCCCTCAGAACATGATCATTATTTCTCCGGATGAAACCCTTCAAATCCCCATCATGGGATTGAACAGGGGGGCTATTTTCGCTAACCGGTATGAATTCATCGAAGAACTCGGAAAAGGGGGGATGGGAAGAGTCTACAAGGTCTTTGATAAAAAAACTAAAGAGGATATTGCTCTCAAGATTTTAAAGCCTGAGATCGCGGGTGACAAAGAGATTTTAGAGCGTTTCAGCAATGAGCTGACATTCGCCCGCAAGATCGTCCACAAGAACGTGGCGCGGATGTTCGACCTGAACGAGCAGGACGGGACTTGCTACATCACGATGGAATATATTCCCGGCGAGGACCTCAAAAGCTTCATAAAAAGAGTAGGCCAGCTGCCGATTCGCAAAGCTGTGGATATCGCCAAGCAAGTGTGCGAAGGGCTGGCAGAAGCCCATAAGCTGGGCATCGTGCACCGCGACCTCAAGCCGAAGAATGTCATGATCGATCAGGACGGAAACGCAAAAATCATGGATTTCGGCATCGCCCGTTCACTTAAGAAAAATAGGATTACAAAGACAGCCGTTCTGATCGGAACGCCTGATTACATGGCTCCCGAGCTTGCCGAGGGAAAAGAAGCAGACGAGCGTTCGGATATTTATGCCTTGGGAATCGTTCTTTATGAAATGGTGACGGGGCGGCTGCCCTTTGAAGGAGATACGGCTTTAACAATTGCTCTGAAACACAAGACAGAAACGCCGATCGACCCCAGGGAGTTCAATCCCCAAGTTCCAGAGGACCTCAGCCTGGTAATTCTCAAGTGTCTAGAAAAGAATAAGGAAAACAGGTTCCAGCGGGTTGAGGACCTTCTTAAGGCACTCAACAGACTTGAGACGGGCGTCACCACCGTTGACCGAGTTCCTTTGGGGAAGACGACCAAAGAAGAAAAAATTACAGAAAAAAAGTGGGAGAAATCGATTGCCGTCCTTCCTTTTGATGATTCAAGCTCCCAGCGAGACCAGGGGTACTTCTGCGAAGGACTTGCCGACGAACTCATCAACGCCCTTACTAAAATCAAAGATCTCCGAGTCGTGGCCCGAACCTCCGCTTTTGCGTTTAGAGGTGAAAAGCTGGACGTTCGCGAGATCGGGAAGAGGTTGAACGTCGATACGGTCTTGGAGGGGAGCGTTCGAAAAGCTGGCAACCGGCTGAGGGTAACAACCCAGCTCATTAATGTGGCCGACGGCTACCATCTCTGGTCGGAGCGATACGACCATGATATGGAGGATATTTTCACCATCCAGGACGACATCGCCAAAGCAACCGTGGAAGCATTGAAAATAAAGCTTGGCGGAGAAGGCAAAGAGAAACTTGTCCGACATTATACGGAGGATATCGAAGCTTACAGCCTGTATCTGAAAGCGCGGCACTTTCATCATATGTTTACAGAAGAGTATATGAAGAAGGCGATTGAGTATTTCTATCTGGCTATAACGAAGGACTCGAATAATGCCCTTGCCTATGCAGGCCTCGCCAATCATTACAATCAATTGGGTATCCTGGGATTCATCCCTCCAAAGGAAGCTTTTCTCCAGGCAAGCGGCATGGCTCAGAAAGCTCTGGGAATCGATAATACTCTCGCCGAGGCTCATTGCTCCCTTGCTTCTGTGAAGTTTTGGCTTGAGTGGGATTGGGATAAAGCTGAAAAAGCTTTTCAACAAGCCATCGAGCTGAGTCCGGGGAGTGCCGTCACGTATCTGGAATACTCGATTTTTTTGGCGGCTCGGGGGCGTTCCGAAGAGGCAATTGCCACGGCGCGCCATGCGGTCGAGCTGGACCCTCTATCACCAAGCACGGTCCAGAATCTCGGAAGAATCTATTTTGAGGCGGAGCGGTTTGACGAATCAATAACGCACCTTAAAAAGGCGCTCGAACTCAACCCGAACTATGCCTGGGCACATGGAGAAATGGCCTGGGACTATGCATTCATGGGCAAGATTCCGGAGGCTCTTGACGCAAGCAAGAAAGTCAAGCTGCTCTATTCTGAATTCTCTCCGTGGCTCTGCTCAACCCTGGCTTATGTGCATGCGGTATCGGGCGAAAAAAATGAGGTTCGCAAAACTCTGGAACGGCTGAGGCAGCTCTCTCATGAAAGGTATATAGACCCAATCAACTTCGCCATTCTCTATGCGGGACTCGAGGAGATTGACGAGGCCTTCAACTGGCTGGCTCAATCCTATCAAAACCGCTCTCCGCTCATGGTTTTCCTTGATAATTTCTCTCATACTTGGCTGAAAAGCCTTGCTTCAGACGAGAGATATAAAGAGATACTGAAAAAGGTCGAGTTTGGTAAATAGAATATCTGCCTGAGCGAAGGCAAAAAGACAGATGAAAAATCGCAGGGGAATTCAGAAGATGATTCAGCGTCACTTCGGTCCCTTGGGGCGCAAGACATGAAAGGCCTGATAGGCAACCGCTACAGCATAATCGAAGAGCTGGGCCGTGGGAGTGTATCAACTGTCTATAGGGCGTTAGATACCAAGGAAAATCAAGCCATAGCCTTAAAAATCCTGACCAAGCAAAGACGGGATGAAGAAAGCATCTTGAGGTTCAAAAAAGAAGTCGAGAAGATGTCCCGGATCGACCATCCTCGCATTGTCAAGCAGCTCGACTGTGGCGATTATGACGGGCGAAGCTTTCTGGCCATGGAGCTGTTTGAAGGGAAAAGCCTCCATGAGCGGCTGAAAGCTAGGAAGCTTTCTCTGGATGCCTCTGTCGAGATGGTCCGTCAAGTCGCCGAGGGCCTGGAATACGTCCATAATCGGGGAATCTTACATCGTGATCTGAAGCCTAAAAACATTCTCATCAAAGGCGACGAGGCCAAGATTACAGATTTCTGTATGGCCCGGATCGTGAACCTCGTGGAGATGCAAGACAGGAATGCGGTTCAGGGCACTTTTCCATACATCTCCCTTGAACAGGCGGGACTGATGCCCGTAGCTCCGGATGAGCGATCCGACCTCTATTCTTTGGGAGTCATTTTTTATGAGCTGGTGACCGGAGAGCTTCCTTTTAAGGGGGAGGACATCGGTTCATTTCTGCATCAACATATCGTTCAGATTCCCAAAAATCCCCGGGAGCTCAATCCTGAGATCCCCCCGGTCTTGGAGAAGGTTATCTTGAAGCTACTCAAGAAGGGGCCCGAAGAGCGCTATCAGAGTGCAAAGGGATTCCTCGCTGACTTAGACCGAATCATTCAGCTCCGAGTCAAAAAGAAAATCCATGAAGCCTTCGATCTGGGATTGGAAGACAGAAAAAGCAAACTCAGCTTTCACACCGGATTCATCGGAAGAGGCCAGGAATTGTCTGTTCTCAAGGAAGAACTCAGGCTGGCAGCGGGGGGAAAAGGTCGGCTTTGCCTTATTTCGGGGACGGCAGGCGTGGGAAAGACCAGGCTCATCAACGAACTTCGTCCCTATGCAGAAGAAAACGGGATGCTGTTTGTTTCCGGCAAGTGCAACAAGTATGGCGCATCTCTTCCCTACAGTCCGTTTGCTGAAGCGGTGGCTGAATATGTCGATCTCATGAAAAGGAAACCTCCCCAGGAGATGGAAATTCAGGTCCGGAACATAAGGCGAGTTCTTGGTGAGCTCGGAGGCGCTATAACAAAGATTGCCCCGGCCTTGGAAACATTTATCGGAAAAATGCCTGAGTTAGTCGAGCTAGAGGCGGAAAGAGAGCGGATGCGCTTTTTCAATGTCGCCTATTCGTTCTTTTCATCGATTTCAACTCCCAATAACCCTGTGATTATTTTTTTGGACGACCTTCAATGGAGCGATCTCGGGACGACCAAGCTCCTCCATTTCATTGCCCCGAAGCTTTCCGGCACACACTTGCTGATTCTGGGCTCTTATCGCGAAGAAGAAATACCCAAAGAACACCCCCTGGCGATTCTTTTGAAGAACTGCCGAGAAAGCGGAATGGTCTACAGAGAGATCAATCTTCGCCCTCTTCAGCCCAAAGAGATGGGTCTTCTGATCAAAGATACATTTGGTTACAAAGAGGAAGTCCCCGGACAGTTGCTAATGACCGTCCAGGAGCGCACCAAAGGAAATCCCTTTTACTCGCTTCAGATGCTGCGCTCGCTTGTCGATGAGAAGGTTTTGTATCTGGAAGAAAGTCAGTGGAAGTTCGACGAAGAGAAAATCAGGCGCGTCGACCTCCCTTCGTCCCTGATTGAGCTTCTCCTGGGAAGACTGGATCAATTGAAACCCGAAATCAAGCGGATTCTCACTTATGCCTCAGTCATCGGCAGAGAATTCAGTTACAAATTGCTTAAAGGTATAACCAAAAAGCCCGCCGAGGAAATACTCGGAGTCTTGGATGAGGCTTTAATCCATGTGTTCATCTGGGAAAAGCCCGGACTGATCAAGGGCGCATATACGTTCAGCCATGATAAGATCCGAGAGGCCCTTTATGAGAAACTGGGTCCCGAGGAGCGAAGAGGCCTGCATGAAGAAATCGCGGGATATCTTGAGGAGGAACACAAGGACGATATCGAGCAGGTGATATACGATCTTGCTTACCATTATCCCAAGGGATTAAACAAAGACAAAGCCCTTCATTATTCCATAGCGGCCGGCGACAGGGCGAAATCCATTTATGCTAATGAGGAGGTACTCAGGTTTTATGAGGTGGCCCTCGCTCTTCTTGAAGAAAAAGGGATAAGAGCCGGCGATAGGCTCTGGTTGAGACTAAGAGAGGGAATGGGAGATGCGTACTGTCTTCTGGGAGAGTATGACCGCTCGATTTCCTGTTATAAAGATGTGAGCCATTATACCAAGACGGGATTGGAGAAAGCCAGGCTGCTTGAGAAACAGGGCTACGCCATCTTTGAAAAAGGAGACCTGCAGAGAGCTGTCGAATATTATGAAGCGGGATTGAAAATCCTGAACATAAGAATTAGGAAATCATTCGCCGGAACAGGAGTCCAGCTTCTTGCTCAAATTTGGATTCAAATGAGGCTTACACTTTTCCCGTTCGAGATCGCCCAGCATAAATTGAGGACATCCCGCGTTGCACTTCTTCGAGTGAAAATCCTTTTGCGGCTTTCATATGTCTACTGGTTTTTCAACACCATTAAGTGCCTGGCCGTCCATCTGTTTGGGATCAATATCGCTGAACACATCGGCCCAACAAAGGAGCTCGGCCAAACATACAGCGGCCATGGGATCGCGATGTCTGCGATTCCATTTTTTAAACGGGGTCTCAAGTATCAATTCCGAGCCCTGGAAATGGCGGAAAAATTGAATGATCCCTGGAGCGTTGCTCAGAGCCAGAGCTTTCTGGGGATTGTCCACTACTACATCCAGGAGTGGGACAATTCCATTAGCTGGCTCACCAAGGCAACAGCAGGGCTTCAAAGGCTGGGGGATCCGTGGGAAAACATTCTAGCCTATATTCATCTGGGATATAACTACCGCAATAAATCTGATTTTGAAGAGGCGCAGAAGTATTTGCAAATTGCTTATGATTCGGCCTGCCGGGTGAAAGATTTGAGGAGCATGGGGCAGTCTCTCTCGGGACTTTGCGAAGTTTATGCTTTCAAAGGAGAGATCGGAAAAGCGGAGGAACTCATCCCAAAAGCTGTTGAATATTGTGAGAAAGCGTCCGATATTCTTGTCCTGGCCATGGCCTTGCGGGATTACGCCCAAATCCTTCTCCGTAAGGGGGAGCATGAAAAATCTATTATCCAAGCTAGGCGTAGCAAACGGCTGATCGAGAAATATTTCTTCAGGTCTGATTATGTCGTGCCCACTTACTTAGTTCTCGCTGAGGCAAGCCTCAAACGAACGGAGCAGGGGAATCTTTCCAGGAGTGAAAAAAGGAAATCGCTAAAGGAGGCTCACCGCGCCGTGCGTTGGGGTCTTCTGCTGGCGCGATCCTTTAAGAACTATTTAGGCTACGCTTTTAGAGTCAAAGGAACGTACGCCTGCGCATGTGGAAATACGAAAAACGGACAGGTATATTTTGAAAAAAGCATACAAATTCTGAGGCGACAAAAGAATAAGTACGAGCTTGAAAGAACGCTTGCTGAAAAGAAGCGCTTGACATAAGCTTTTCCTAATACAGGATCTGCCGGAATCTTCCGATCAGGAAATTAGCCTCCCGTGCAGCTTCCTCCGCGGCCTTGGCGTCGGGTGGCTGTTGATAGGCGAGCGCTCAACTTGTTTTCGCTGTGTCTTAGCCGTATCCAATACTAGGGCTGACTTTTGCTTCGCTTCGTCGGTCAGCGTGAGCCGCGGTGTCTGATCCACCGGCACTTCAAACCCTCGAACATCCTTGTCATCAGCCAGGATGACTTTTCTATGTTCTGAGCGTCAACGGACGTTGACGCTCAGGGCTCCGAGTCCGCGGAGGCGGCTACGCTAACTTATGTCATTTCAGCGATTATCCTTTCCAGAGGGGGACTTGTCCATTTCTTGATTTGCTGCTCCTGCCCATGCAGGCTGTCGGAAAACTAGGTATATTCTTTTATCTTGACTACGAGTGATTACTCAATAACCTGAGGCAAGAGGGGTGGCATAGTGATAGTAAGATTTTTAAATGGCAAGACATATGCCCTTTCAGTAAGATTTTAAGTGATAGGAGTTTGCTTTTGTACGCTGCGCGACTTTCGCTCCCCTTAGGCTCGGAATCGATACTCCCCATCACGAAAAAATGATAATCCCGGCCGTGGATCGATGTCAAGGACACAAAAATGGCCGCGAAGGAGGCCGTCCGGCCGTATCATCGTTCCGGACGGTCAAGAAATCCCCCGAAAGCCGATAGACCTCCGTCCCCTCAATGTCATCCAGAGCCCGATACGGCACTTCTTTTCTGCGAAGACCTAGTCTGGCCAGGCAAAGAGCTATGGCATAATCCCGCCGTCCAGTTGGACTCTTGCGGTCGAAAAAAGCGAGAAACTTGTTTGCCATACTCGCTGATAAGTTCTACAATTAAGCATCAGCGGGGGATTAAGAACCCATAATCCCAAGAAGAAGGAGGCCCCTTCATGAGATTCGCCGCAGCCCGTCTTCGTCGGTTGGTTCTTCCGTTATTTCCAATCATCTTGGCGGCCGGCTTGGTACTCTCTCCGGGTCGGGGCACAGAAACCAAATTCGAGTTTCCCGGTCAACACGGCTGCACGAGCATCATGGTCGGCCGCCTGGCGACCGCGGACGGCTCCGTGATCACGTCCCAGACCGTCGACGGGGAGTATCGGAACTGGATGGAAATTTCTCCCCATCGAAAAAACGAGGCCGGGGCCAAAAATAAAATCTACACCGGCCGCATGGGCACGAGAATGCCGGACGATCAGCGCGGATTGAAGCTGACCGGCGAAATTCCGGAAGTGCCGGAAAGCTATTCCTTCTTCAATACGGCCTATCCCGCCGCCAACGAACACCAGCTTGGGATGGGCGAAACCACGGTCGTCGGCCGGAGGGAACTCCACAATCCGCAGGGGGTCTTTCGGATCGAGGAAATCCAACGCCTGATGCTCGAACGGTGCACGACGGCCCGCGAGGCCATCCGCCTCGCCGACGAACTGACGAAGACCTATGGCTACATCGACTACTTCGGGGAATGCCTGACCATCGCCGATACCAAAGAGGTTTGGCATTTCGAGATCCTGGGGGCCACCAAGAAGTACGTCGGCGCGGTGTGGGCCGCGGTGAGGATCCCCGACGATCACGTCGGTGTCTCAGCCAACGCCCTGCGGATCGGAGAGCTCGACCTGAAAAATCCCGACTATTTCATGGCCTCAAAAAATGTCTTCGCCCTGGCCGAGGAGATGAAGTGGTGGGACCCCAAAGGCAAGGAACCGTTCAAGTTTTACAAAGTCTACGGCGGCCAGAAAAGGAATCACTGGCCTTACCGGGAGTGGCGGGTGCTCAGCCTCGCCGCCCCTTCCCTGAACCTCGATCCCGAGGCGGAGGAGCTCCCCTTTTCGGTGAAAGCCGAGAAAAAGATATCCGTCCGGGACGTCATCGCCTGGTTTCGCGACACCTACGAGAACACGCCTTTCGATACCATGCCCAAACTCCTGGTCAAAGACCGCAAAGGCAACCTGGTTCAGAGTCCCGTCGTCAGTCCGTGGATGTTGAGGGATTTAAAAAACCTCCTGAACTCGCTGAAGCCCGACGCGGCCCCGATGAACTATACGATTGCCAACAACATCACCTCCTATTCGACCGTTATCCAGGCGCGGGCCTGGCTGCCGGATCCCATCGGCGGACTTATCTGGCTGGCTTTCGATAATCCCGCTCAAACAGCCCGCATTCCGCTCTTCTGCGGAATCACGGAGCTTCCGCCGAGCTTCAAGATCGGCAACCAGAATGGCTTTACGACCGGGTCCGCGGCCTGGGCTTTCCGGCGGGCGGCCCGGCTCGCCCAGCTCGGTTGGGGCAAATGCCGGAACATCGTCGAAAACCTGATCACGGACGTGGAAAACCGGGCGTTCGCCGAAATTCCCCTGATCGAAAAGAGCAGCTTGGATCTTTACGCGCAGAATCCGGAGAAAGCCAGGGCGTTTCTGACCGCCTACTGCCGCGACTTCGCTCTCGCCGTGACCCAGCGGTATTGGGATCTGGGCGACGAGTTGTGGGATGCCTTCGCTTGCGACTTCTACTTATCCCCTGAGGAACGGAGGAAATGGAGGTAGTTTGTTGGCTGGCCGACGGCAATTTCATTTTTCTTTGCCGCTCTTGAGCAGGGCCTCCACATCGACCTCCCAGATAGATCCTTCGGGACGTGTCTTGATAAATCCTTCCGTATTATAAGAGATCCATTTTCCATCAGGAGACGGAAAGATCACATACTTCCAGTCGTCGTCATCAGAGGCAAGCTCCACGACTTTGCCCCCCTTGGCGGGAACTATGAACATCCGGGTTGGCCCTTTCCCTTCCTTTTTACAGATAAAAACTAGGTGCTTCCCGTCTGGAAGCCAGCTGAGCCCAACAGTTCCAGCTACCAAACCTTGTTCCTTGAGATCAAGAATCTTCCGGGCTTTACCGCGGTCGAGGGGGAGAGCGAAGATCATCCCTTTGGACTCGGCGAAAAGCTCTTTGCCGTCAGGAGACCAAGCATGAGACCAATAATCACAATTGTCCAATATTCTCGTCGGCTCGCCGCCGGATGCAGAAATGACCTGGAGGTTTGCTTTCCCTTGTTCTACTTCAACTATATAAACGATCATCTCTCCTTTAGGTGACCACTCCGGCAGAGTTTCGCTTTCTGAGGTTTTTGTGATCTGGACGGGCCTGCCTTTCTCGGCAGACAGTACCCAGAGATCCTTCTTATGGATCACGGCAAGTTTTTTCCCATCGGATGACCATGACCAATTCTTGAGGCCGTGCCAACAGTCCCACTCGTTAAAAATCAAAACGGCGGGCCCGGTTGACTGAGCCTCCTTCAATGAAATAGGAACCACATAGAGATTTTCCTTTCCGTTACCCTGCTCCGCAGAAAAAAGGAGTCTCTCTCGGTCGGGCGACAAAGAAAGGGGATGAAGTTTACCTTGGACTGATACATCTAACTTCAATGGGCTGGCCGCAGCACCTGCGAGAGGGATCATCCAGAATGTGGAATCGCCTGCCCCTTCCGTGATAATTGTCTTGCTATCGGGAGACCAGAAGTGAACATAAGGCCAAAGCTTGAGCTCTCTTCCGAGCTGGAAGGAGGGACCGCCGGAGGCTGACACGACTTTGAGGACGTCAGCGTAATCGTAAGACGGGTAGTAGAAAAGCATCTTTTTTCCATTAGGCGACCAGGAGAAGACCCCCCCGACTTCCTTGGGCGGATCTATGTCGAATACGTGTTCATCAGTTAAACGGATGAGGTGGCGCTTTCTGTTGGTTCCAATGAAAAGCCATTTGCCGTCAGGCGACCAGGAAATAGAGCGGCCGTAGGCGATGTCGGCAATCTTCCTCGATTCGCCGCCTTTGGCGGAGACGACCCGGATCTCGGAATCTTTCCGGTTATAGGCAATTGTTTTGCCATCGGGAGACCATGAAGCATTGAGTTCCACTTCCGGATCGTCTGTAATCTGGTTGAGCGTCCCATCTTTTAGGGATAGGGTCCAGATGTCGCCCTGGGTTTTTTCGTCCGCTTTCATAAAGACGATCCTTTCAGAATCGGGCGCCCAACTCACAGGAGACATATACCTGTATCTGCCATCGAGGAGCTTTTTCGCTGGGCCGGTAGGCCTTCCTGTCTCTGGTGAAACAGGAACGACACAGATCGCTTCTCCTGAGTAGAAGGCAACCTTTTTCCCATCCGGCGACCATACACCTCGCCAAGCTTCCGTGTCTACCAGATCAAAAGGCTCTTCGCCTTTCAGCGGAATGACAATGTCCTCATGGAGCAAAAACTTGCCATTGGGCGAGAAGTTGAGTCCGCTAGACATTTCGACCACATCCTTTTTGCCTGTCAGTGACTCAATTTTTCTATATGTCGCGCCTGTCTTTGGGTCGATGATGACCTTCTCATCCAAGGCCGCATCCCTTTTCACTTTCAGCTCCTTGTTCTCCTTCTCCTGCTGAACACGGCTCATCATCAGCTCGGTCACGGGAACGATGGCGCTTACCGGGTTTTCTTTAAGGAGCCTGCCAAATATCAACAAGGCCTCATCATAATTTCCCATCCGGAAATAGGATTGTCCGATCCAGTATTGGGCGTCTTGGGCGATTTGGCTCTGCGGAGATAGCTTGATGACCTCTTTGTATTGAGCAATGGCGTCCTGGAAATTTTCTTGCTTGAGCAGCTTGATCGCCTTTTCAAAATGCTGTTCGGCGAGCTTGCTGGAATCGGAAGCAAGATTCGCCTGCGGGTCATTGAGGTGTCCGGCAACGGCGGGCGCAATCCCCCAGACAACCGCCAGCCCGACGATCATGGCCAACGCCAGGTCATTCAATTTTTTCATCGCTGTCCTCCTCGTTATTAAAAGCGCGTCAAGGGACGAGCCTTCGCGGCGGAAGTGGACCCCCGGGCAAAGCCCGGGGCCCCGGCCGCCGTCAATCATGCGCTGTAGTCACGTCCCGAATGTCTATAATTCATTGAGATCCATGATTGGCCGTTCCTGTCGCAACGTTGATCGATTGCCCGATATCCATTAACTGGGAGAGATCCCCCTTGCCGATCAGAACCAGGGAGACTCCGTCACTGATCCAGGCCAGGATGGTTACTCTGCCTTGGCCATTGACTTGTCCGGGAACAGGCTCGACGCTGCGGAAAACGGCATACTCCCTGAAATCCTTTGCGCCGAGACCGTGTTCCTCGTTCGCCGGCTGTTCGAATAACGACAGTGTGTCGATGCCGTTCGTGTAAAGCAGGTGGAGACATTTGCGATCTTCGATTTTCCTCACGCTGTCGAGAATGTATCCGGGGTGCAGCCTCTGCGGCGCCACAAAGGGGAAACCAACAGCCTTCCGAGCCTGTTCAAGGGTGATGATCTGTTCTTTTGAGCCCGGGGGAGTTTCGGGCGGTTTGACGTCCTTTTGAGATGGCCTTCCCCTGAGGATCACGCCCGGACGTGCCGCCCTCGGGTATCCGTCGATGAATTCGTAATAAAGGAAGTCGCCCCTGTCAACAGGGATGTGGGCCGTGGGCAGCTCGGAAAGCTCCGCGGACGCCGTCTGCGCGACGGCTTCCTGATGCTCCATCAGATAGAAGTTGATCGGAGCCAAGGCGGAAGTCTTCGGGGCAGGCTTTTGAAGTTGGCGGCTGACGAGCAGGGTAACAGCAACGATTGCCGCGACTTCCGCGAACTTGAATGCCGCTTTCCTGAAGGTTGAGAGGCTGAATATTTTTCTCCAGGAAGAACCAGAGGCGCTCATCCGCGTTTTCAGTTTGTCGACCATCAGCGGCGACGGATCTATTCCTTTCCAGGATCGAAGGACTTCAGAAAGACGCTTCGTCTGTCGCAACTCGCGAGAGCAGTCCCGGCATGCCTCCAGGTGATTCTTAATCTCGTTAATCATCGCGGCCTCGGTCTTACCGCTCACAAAATCCGCCAATTCCTTCCGGATCTCTTCACAATTCATCGTTCAATCTCCCAAGTATTTGGCCAGGGTTTTCCTGAGCTTTTCATGCGCCCTGTGATTAAGCGACTTCAGGGTGCCCACAGGACAGTCCATGATTTCGGCGATCTCCGAGAATTCCAGCCCCTGATATTCCTTCAGAACGACGACGAGATGCTCAGCCTCCGGCAGGGCCGCAACGGCTCTCTGGACCAGAGCTCCCAGTTCGGCCGTCTCGACCCGCCTAACAAGGTCCAGGGAAGGATCAGCGAGAACGTCCTGGAGCTCAGCATCTCTATCATTTTGAGCCCGCACCCGTGCACTCAAAGACAGATGCGAACGGTGTTTCATTCTCCTCTGCCTGTCCCGGCACAAATTCAGAGCTATCTGAAAAAGCCATGTTTTGAACGTCGCCGTCACCTGATAATTCTTCCGGGCGCGCACCACTCTGAAAAAAGTCTCCTGGCACAAGTTCTCAGCCTCGTCCGCGATCATGACCATGCGGTAGATGAAATCCAAAACCGGCTTCTCATATTTGCGATAAAGCATCTCAAAAGCGGCCTCGTCTCCTTCGCGGTAATTCAGCATCAATTCCTCGTCCGATCGTCCCGTCATGCCGCTAGACATTCATCTTGCCCATACTAACTTTAACGCACGAGGCCATAAGAGGTTGCACTTGATATCTTTAGCTCTGTTTCCCGGCCTGCTTGATACACAGATTCTATCAACAAAATCTTTGTGAAGAAAGGGTCCTCTCCCGTTTCCACTCACCCCATTCCTCCAACCGCTTAAATAATCATGCGGCACTTTCAGGCTTTCCTTGACATCTTTTCGAGCCACGATTTATACTCCCCCGTGATGGCCGGAGGGGAAAATCGGAATCAAGTGGGTCAGCCGGCCGCCACAGCCGAAAAGGTAACTCTTATCTCAGCTATATCTGCCTAAGCATCTGGGAGGCCCGAATGCCCTGGAGGAAAGCGTCGCGCTTCCCACCTCGGGTGGCGCGGCTCCTCGCTTTGGTCGCTACGGTGCCGCTGGTTGCCCTCCTCTGGGTTTGCTGGCGCGTCCTAGCCCAGGACCGCGCTCTCGAAGAGCAGCAGATCCGGCAGCGGGTGGAACGAGCGACGGACATCGCGATGGCAGCGCTGCAGAGGGCGGTGGAGGCTTCCGAGAGACGCCTCGTCGAGGGGAACAAGGACTGGCCGGACGGCGCGGTGGTCATGACCGCCCGGGGAGATACCGTCCAGATCTGGCCGGTGGGACGGGTGGCCTATCTGCCCGTCGCGCCACAGTTGCCCGAACTGCCCGTCACGCCATTCGCCGCAGGCGAGGCCATCGAATTCAGGCAACGCGACCTCAACCGCGCGGCAGCCTTCTACCGGAACCTCGCAAGCCTGAATCGGCCGGATGTCCGGGCGGGAGCGCTCCTGCGCCTGGCACGATGTCTCCGCGGCTCTGGAAGGCAGGCCGATGCCCTCCCCGTCTACGCCCGGCTTCTAAACGAAGACGGTTGGGCGTTCGAAGGGATGCCCGTCAGCCTGGTGGCGCGCCAAGCCCGTTGCTCCCTGATGGACGCCTTGAACCAGGCCGACGATCTCCGGCGCGAAGCGGCCGCTCTCGGTTCGGACTTGCAGCGGGGGCGCTGGCTGCTGACGCGCGCCGCAGCGCAACTCTGTGCGCAGGATGCCGCACGCTGGGGAGTCGCGCCCTTGCCCGGTCAGTCGGAGCGGGAACTGCTGGCTGACGGGCTGCGCTCGCTCTGGCAGAGATTATCTCAACCGGGGTCCGCCGCCTCCGGCCGTGAATCCATTGCTGTCGGCCGGGAGGAGACCGTCGTCGCGCTCTGGAACCGGTCGGGGGACCGGGTGTCCGCGCTGGTCGCAACTCCTCAGTTCGTTTCCGCTCAGTGGCTTGGGGCGATCGATCCCGTGCTGCGGGAGCAGCGGGTGAAGTTGAAGCTCCACAGCGGCTCCAGAGGGCTCCCTCCGGGAGCGGTCCGCCGGGCGGACGAGATCGGCCTTCCCTGGACCCTGGTCGTGGCTGGCAGCGATCCGGAGATGGAACGGGGCCAATATCGGCTGCGCCGCCGGCTCCTCGTGTCGGGTTTTCTCATTCTGGCGGTGCTGATCGTTATTGCCGGCTACCTGATATTTCGCGCGACCAGCCGGGAATTCGCGGCAGCGCGCCTGCAATCGGACTTCGTGGCGGCGGTTTCGCACGAGTTCCGCACTCCCCTGACCTCCCTCCGCCAGTTCACGGACATGCTGCGCGAGCACAAGAACCTGAGCGATGAGCGTCGGGACGTCTGCTACGAAGCTCAGGCGCGATCCACCGCGCGGCTGACACGGCTCGTGGAATCGCTGCTCGACTTCGGGCGGATGGAAGGCGGCGCGCGGATCTATCATTTTGAGCCGGTCGACGGCAGCGAGCTGGTGCGCCGCATCGTGGAGGAATTCCGCAATGAAGGGCAGTCTTCCGGCTTCCAATTCCGCCTGGTGGCGCAAGATTCCGCGGAGATCGACGCCGACGGCGAAGCGCTTGGACGCGCGCTCTGGAACCTCCTCGACAACGCCGTGAAGTACTCCGGCGACAGCCGTGAGATCGAGGTGGAGGTGGGCCGCGTCGGCCCGGAAGTGACGATCGCAGTGCGAGACCGTGGCCTGGGGATACCGGCGCATGAACAGGCCCTTATTTTTCGCAAATTTCAGCGCGGCGACGAAGCGATGAGACTGGGCATCAAGGGGACGGGCATCGGTCTGGCGATGGTCAACCACATCATGAAGGCGCATCATGGACGCGTCGAAGTCCGCAGCGAGCCGGGACAAGGCAGCACCTTCACGCTGGCCCTGCCGGTCAGGAGGTGACACGATGGCACGAATCCTCATCGTCGAAGACGATCCGGACATTGCGCTGGGCCTGCAGCTGGACCTGCGCGAGGAAGGATACGAGGTCGAGGTGGTTCACAACGGAGAGGAGGCCAGCCGAGTCGGGAGACAGCCCGGCTGGGACCTGGTCGTGCTCGACGTGATGCTGCCGCGCAAGGATGGCTTCGACGTCTGCCGTGATCTGCGGCGGGCAAAGGTCCGGACCCCGATCCTGATGCTCACGGCCAAGGTTCAGGAAGCGGAGAAAGTCATGGGGCTGGACCTCGGTGCGGACGATTACGTCACGAAGCCGTTCAGCCCTCGCGAACTGCGGGCGCGGATCCGCGCCCTGCTGCGGCGGGCGGCGCCGGATGAGCCGGGAGTCGAGCGTTTCGGGGACTGCGAGGTGGACTTCGAGCGCGCGGAATTGCGCCGGGCCGGACAGACGACGGAGCTCACCGCGATCGAGCTCCACATGCTGCGCCTGTTTCTGCGGAACCGCGGCCGCGTTCTGGCGCGCGGCCGCGTGATCGATGACGTGTGGGGAAACGGGGTGTTCGTGACCGACCGCGTGGTGGACACCCACGTCATCAAACTGCGGCGTAAAATCGAACCCGACCCGGCCGCGCCGCGGCACATCGTCAGCGTCCGCGGCCTGGGATACCGATTCGACGACTAAACGACACCAAACCAACACACAACCGACGTCCCCGGTTCACAATGCATCTGTATATTGCGGGCATGGAGGTAATAACCATGCGAAAAATCTTGATCATGCTTGTCATCACGGGTGCGCTGGCTATCGGCATCGGCTCGGGACAACAGAAAGACCGGACCGAAGTCGACTTGCAGGCCGCCATCCGGATGGAGACGGTGGAAGGCGACTTGAAGGGCGCCATCGAGCAATACAAAAAGATCGCCGCGCAGCCCGGCGCCGCCCGCGCCACGGTCGCGACCGCCCTGCTGCGGATGGGCAAGTGCCACGAAAAGTTGGGCAATGCAGAGGCCCGCACAGCCTACGAGCGCCTGGTGCGCGAGTTCGGCGATCAGGCCGAGGTGGCTGCCGAAGCCCGCACTCGGCTGGCGGCGCTCGCGGGGGCGGGCGGCGCGTCGGGCAGTTCGACGCTGGCCGTGAGGAGGGTCTGGGCCGGAGCGGACGTGACGGGCAAGGTGTCGCCCGACGGCCGTTTCCTGTCATTCACCGACTGGGGGTCGGGCGGAAACGTCGCCATCCGCGACCTCGCCACCGGCGAGAGCCGGCGGTTGACCAACACAGGTAGCCTGACTGGGCCGGGGGGGTTCGCTGAGCCCTCCGTGCCCTCGCCCGACAGCAAGAGTGTCGCCTACGCCTGGGTCAACTCGTCGAATGGCTCGGCCGACCTTTGCGTCGTCGGGCTCGATGGCTCGAAGCCCCGGGTTCTGCGGGCCGCCGGAGACGGTGTCCGCGGCCACATTCCGTTGGCATGGTCGCCTGACAGCAGGCACCTGCTCGCCGAGTTCGAGAAGACCGACGGAACCCGCGACATGATGCTGGTAGCCGTCGCTGACGGCTCGACGAAGCTGCTGAAAGCGATGGGAAAGGATCGGTCGCCGGGCGGGGTGTTCTCGCCTGACGGACGGTACATCGCCTGGGCGACCAAGGAGGGGCTCTCGCTCGTCGAGCTTCAGACGGGAACTGAGTCGCCGCTCATCCAGGATCGGTCGAAACATAGCGTTCTGGGCTGGGCTCCTGACGGGAAGCACATTCTGTTCTCCAGTGAGCGTTCGGGATCGGCCGACGCGTGGCTCGTCGCGGTGACCGACGGGAAGGCCCAGGGCGAACCGATTTTCATCAAGAAGGACTGGGGCTTCCTGCCGATGGGGGTCACGCGATCGGGTGCCTTCTACTACGGGGTCAACAACAACGTTTGGGAAGTTCAGATTGCGGAAATCGACCTGTCCAGCGGGAATGTGGTCTCGGCGCCGCTGCCGGCATCGCAACGCGGAAACACGCAGGCTCCAGACTGGTCTCCCGACGGACGCTTTCTCGCGTTCATTCTTCTCCGCGAGCCAAACCGGACTGTGGTTGTCCGTTCCATGGATACGGGCGAGGAGCGAGAGCTTCAGGTCGGCGAGAGGACGATGCGGGGTCCCCTCCGCTGGACGGGGGACGGAAAGGCCGTCGTGGTTGCAGCATCCGAGGCCGGGAAGGGTGAGAACCTGCTGCGAATTGATGTCCAAACGGGGCAGGTGACTTCCCTGATGCCGCTTCCGGCCGGCTTTACGCGCTTCGAGTTTTCTCCAGATGGCAACACGATCTTCTATCTCAAGGCGGCTGCCCCCGCGGACGTGAACGGGTCTCGCATTGTGGCCCGCGATTTGCGGTCCGGCCAGGAGACGGTCGTCATCGAGAAACGAGGGCTCTACGCGGGCGTGGTGTCGCCCGATGGCCAGCGACTGCTGATCGCCACGTGGGACGGCAAGTCTCAGGTGCTGCTCGTCATGCCGGCTACCGGGGGAGAGGCCCGGGAAGTGGTCAGACTCGAAGGAGGCTTTCCGGGCTCGCCGTCGTGGACGCCGGACGGCCGATCGGTCGCCTTTCTGAAGGCCGTCAAAGGCAAGGACGGGCAATGGGAGCTGTGGCGTGCCGCAGCCGAGGGCGGAGAACCGCAGCGGATCGGGCTGATCGCTGCCCGTCAGTTGCAGGGGGTGCGGCTGCACCCCGACGGCCGCCGGGTGGCGATCACCGATGTCAAAGTGAATCTGGAGGTCTGGGTGATGGAGAACTTCCTGCCGCCGCTGAAAGTCGCCAAGTAGTGTTGCGTCTCAATAACGGCTTTACAATAATCCTGGAACTGTCATTCCCGCGAAGGCGGGAATCCAGACGTCGTTCCCACGTAGGTGGGAATCCAGGCCTTTTTAAGCTGGATTCCGGATCTAGTCCGGAATGACAACATTGTAAAGTCATTGCTGATACACCACAGTAGCCGGTAGAAACAGGGACAGAAAGCGAGGCAGGCGTCGAGTCAAGGGACGAGCCTTCGCGGCGCTTGCCTCGCGCCTTGCTATGTTACTGTTGCCGGTGACGATTGGTGACACTGTTTTACAGTCTTGGAAGCGCCGCGGTGGTCGATGATCCGGTCCACGGCGGCATAATCAGTGATGAAGGCCACGACCTTCATCGTCCCCCCACACTTGGGACAGACTATCGGAGAGAACCAAGCCCCGCTGATCCCGCGGTTTTTTCCTCGACAAACCATCGAATATATTCCTTCAACTGACCGGCCAGAAAATAAGGAAGATTCAAGAGAGCAAACGGCTTTTCCTCCAAAGTTTTCAGATGATTGATTTCAAGAGGCCCGGCATAAAGCCGGACGGCGAAGGAATGGGGACAGCGCTTGATGAATTGATGGATGGATCGAAGCCTTCCCGCCGAGCCCGCTTTGACTTCGACCGGGACGGCGAGGTTCTCGTGCCGGATCAGAAAATCCATTTCAGCCGGCGATTGCCTTTTCTCCCGAACCCAGAAAAGCGGCGGACGGCGGGAGGTCGTGTCGGCTCCGATGAGCTCTTGCCCCACCATCATCTCGGCGATTTTTCCCCGATAAAAAGAATGCAAATCGGAATGTTCAAAATATTCGCCCTGAAGTCCCGCGGCGAAGTTGACCAGCCCGATATCCAGAAATTGGAGCCGCGGCGATTTTTTATAATCGGGCAGCATCGGAATTTCCATCGATGTCGTGGGATACAAAAGATGGATGAGCATCGCCCGTTCGAGAATCCTCAACGCCTCGCCGGCTTCCCGGGAGCGGTAGTTCGATTTACCGAAACCGGCGAATTGGATCCGTTCGCCGGCATGGAGCGGCGCCGCGCCGAGACAATGGCCGATCACCCGTTTCATCGTCTCATTCAGGGCGTATTTGGGGATATCGTCCAGGAACGATTGGGAAAGGGATTCATAGATTGGTTTGAGGGAAACGACGTCCCTTTTTGCGGCATAGCGCGCGACGATTTCCGGCATCCCTCCGACAAGAGAGAACCTGTGAAAGAGCTCAAACAACTTAGGAATCGCCACGGAGGAAATCGGAATGTTCGATAAGGCCTTCAGAGCCTGAGTCTCGCCAAGCGCCTCTAAATACTCTCGGAACGTCAAAGGATAAAGAAACAAGTATTGCACTCGTCCGACGGGCATACCGATCGCCTCTTGAGCCAAAAGGATCTCGAGAAGAGATCCGGCCGCAATGACATGGAGATCCGGCAAGTCTTCGTGGAAATATCGCAGCATCCGCACGGCTTCGGGTGAATTCTGGATTTCGTCTAGGAACAGGAGCGTTCGGCCGTCGATGCAAGGTAAGTTCTTCTGGAGGAGAATGGCCTGGAATAGGTCCGGAGCGGAAAGTCCGCGGGAAAATAAAGCTGTCTCTTCCGGTTTTTCGAGATTGAGATGAATAAATTGGTCGTATTCCTTGGAAAAAATCTCCACGGCAGTCGTTTTTCCGACCTGTCGGGCGCCGCGCAAAACCAAAGGCTTACGGACCACGGAATTTTTCCAAGCGCGAAATTCATTGAGAATGGATCTATTGAACACGATTTCCCCTCGAAATTAATATAGCCTTATAATGTTACGATGTCAATGATATTTATTAATTATTTTGTATCATTGTCATAGGTAAAATCGCGAACTTTTGTATTATTATCCCGGTTTCTGCGAGCGGGCCTGCGAAAAACACGAGAGGATGTGTTCGGCCGTTTTCGGGGCTGTTGACAGCGCCGCCCGGCCGGCGGTAGTATCTCATCATGATCAGGAGGGGAGACGTCAGGCCGTTCAGGAGATTATCCCTGCTCCCTGGAAAAACAGAATCCTGACCCAAGCTCCATTCAATCCTGACCCGGCCGGATATAATCTAAGGAATCGATGCCGTTTGCGAGGCAACCCATGGGATTAGCCCTTTGGCTCCGGCCGCCCGGTCGCACCCTGGCGGTCTTTCTCTGTCTCATGCTTGTCCTTGGCGGCGCCCTGGGCTGGCTCGGCTGGAGATTGCTGAAACAGGATCGCGCGCTCGAAGGACAGCGCGTGCAGGAACGCCTGGAACTGGCGGCGGACCACATGGCCGCCGCGCTTCAGCAAAGCCTCACCGACCTTGAAAGCTATTTGAGCTTCGTCCCAAGCCCTGGCGCGAAAGAACCGCCGGACGGCGTGATGGTCCTGCAGGTGACGAAACGCACCGTCAACGGTTACCCGCCCGGCTCCCTGCTCTACTTTCCCGTGATTCCGGACGGCGAAGAACCGCCGGCCGCGACCTTCGTCGCCGGCGAGACCCTGGAGTACCAGGGCAACGATCCGGCTAAAGCGGCCGAGGTCTTTCGGGAGCTTGCCCGGTCACCGGATCCCGGGGTGCGCGCCGGTGCTTTGCTGCGCTTGGTGCGGAACCTCCGCAAAACCGGCCGCCATGAGGAAGCCCTCCAAGTCTACGACGAACTCACGCAACTTGGCCGAACCTCCGTCCT